>JAAUZS010000076.1 GCA_014804495.1 Lachnospiraceae bacterium | reverse complement strand
CTGTGGTCACGGTATTTTTCGTCCAGCTTTTGCTCATTTGCTAATGCATTAACAACGTCTCGCAAATGCTCTATTTTGCATCCACGTTTTCCTGCAAGTTTCAAATCCCTTTTAAACTGATTGGATGGAACAATTTTAAGCATCACCAAATACCTCGTCTAAAACTTCGTCAAATGACTCGTAACGCTTATAATTACCGGGATTCTTTTTCATTTCCTCATATTCACCCAACGCAGCCCTTGTTTCCGCATTTGGCGTAAGACGTTTAATTTCAAACGGTATGCCATTGTGATTAATAGCAGAACGCAGAAACATATTAATTGCAACAGACATATTTAATCCAAGATCATTAAAAAGAGCTTCTGCTTCCTGTTTTAATGCAGAATCAACACGAACATTAATATTTGTAGTGTCCATATTTGATATCACTCCTTATTTTATTTTGGTTTTATTATATGTGTAAGTGCAAGCGTTGTCAATCAGATAAATGATTTCTGCATTACACTGTTTTGCTCTGTGCAGACATATATGAACAAATCTTTCCATTGTAAAATATCCATAAGGGCAAAGCAAGGGAAAATACATATCATTTCACTATATATAAAGCTATATAAGGCTCTAAAAGCCTTGAAAAATAAGAAAAATTCAATAATTTAATCTGCAAACTAAAATTTTTCGATGTTGAAATATAATCATACTGTACTTTTAGAAAATTTTATAAATTCATATGGCAACCCGATATCTTCAGAATATTTACAGATTTCTATCTTTTCGTCATCATTCATTTCGTCATAGAAAGGGCGATCTGATACTTTCCAGTATGTTTTAACTTCGTCTATTTTCAATACATCCCCCCACGGGGCAGTATATAATTCCCCAACTTTATATTTCCCGATTTCTTTATATACCCTCGTGGTATAACAATACCCCAGTTTATTTAAATAATNTTGAATTGACTCATATTCATGTTCGGGAAATGATATTTCTTCANACATACCCATATACTCCTCTGACCGAAACCTCNCCAGCATAAACCTGCACGATACTGCCATCCTCTTTTTCCACCAGCAGCTCTCCNGATGAATTGATTCCTCTTGCAATCCCTGAGTATTCTCNCTTGGGATCCAATACTCTGACTTCCGCATTCAGATTCAGCAGTCGTTTANCATAAGCGTCCATAAGCCCGCTTAAATCAAGTGTACTGACAAACGTGTCATAATACTTCTCAAAATGAAACAGTACCCGCTCTATCAATGCCGCTCTGGATATATGCACACCGGATTCTATTTTCAGGGAAGTCGCTGTCTGCCTGATTTCTTCCGGAAATTCTTCTAAACTGCCATTGTTCGCATTAATCCCAACGCCAATTACCACGTGTTGAATATAATCCGATTCAACATTCATTTCTGTCAGAATACCGCAGACTTTCTTCGCATTTACCACAACNTCATTTGGCCATTTAATACCTGCGGGCAATCCGGTAGTTTCTGCAATTGCATCCGCTACGCTGAGCGCCATGACCAGTGTCAGCATTGAAGCCTTATCCGGTGCAAAATCAGGCTTTAGCATAATCGTCATATAGATAGCGCTTCCCGGCGGNGACTGCCACATTCTGCCCCTTCTGCCCCTTCCNGCGGTCTGCATATTGGCTANGANNGTGGTTCCGTGCGGNNCGCCTTCCTCNGCNCANCGTTTNGCATCAATATTGGTAGAGTCGGTCTCATCAAAATAATACAGTTTTTGCCCCGCCCATTTAGTCGTCAGTCTGCTCGTAATCTCGCTTGACGAAAGTATATCAGGACTTGCAGACAGGCGGTAGCCTCTTCGGGAAACTGACTCTATCTGATAACCCTCTTCCTTTAGCTGNTTGATTACCTTCCATACGGCAGTTCNNGAAACGCCAAGCTGTTCGCACATATCTGCTGNCCCGACACAAAATCTTCGCTGTTACGCAGCAACGTAAGAATNTCTGATTTATCTGTTTTCATACGATAACATTAACCTCCATGCCGCTTATATTCGGATACAGTCTTACATAACTGTTCNCNCNGCGCANTTTAGTTTNAACNCCAATCAATAGNTTGNAAATNTNCTTTCAACTATAANTAATTATCCGGCAGACCGAGNGTTGCNGCCATCACNGCNTTAATNGTATGCATNCGATTCTCCGCCTCGTCAAATACGATAGACTGGGGCGATTCAAACACCTCATCTGTCACTTCCATTTCACTGATACCGAATTTTTCNCTGANTTCTTTNCCNATCTTGGTTTTTAAATCGTGAAATGCCGGCAGACAGTGCATGAANACNGCTTCTTTTCCTGCATTTTCCATAACCTTACTGTTTACCTGATACGGTTTCAGGTCACTTATACGTTCTGTCCAGACTTCATCAGGCTCACCCATTGATACCCACACATCCGTATAAATAACGTCAACGCCTTTAGTTCCTTCCTCNACNCTTTCCGTCATGCGTATGCTGCCTCCGGTAGATTCTGCAATTTTTTCACATTCCGCTATCAGTTCAGGTGCAGGGAAATATTTTTTACTTGTACATGCAGTAAAATGCATACCCATTTTTGCNCAGGCTACCATCAGGGAATTACCCATGTTATAACGCGCNTCTCCCATNTANGTGAACCGTATTCCCTGTAAATGCCCAAAATGNTCCCTNATTGTCAGCAAATCAGCCAGCATCTGAGTCGGATGAAATTCATTNGTCAATCCGTTCCATACCGGCACTCCCGAATANTTTGCAAGCTCGTCCACGATCTCCTGTCCATATCCGCGATATTCGATACCGTCATACATACGTCCCAAAACTCTCGCNGTATCTGCAATACTTTCCTTTTTTCCTATCTGTGAACCNGNNGGGTCAAGATATGTAGTTCCNANTCCTAAATCATGCGCNGCCACNTCAAAAGAACANCNNGTTCTTGTNCTTGTTTTTTCAAAAATCANNGCAACATTTTTTCCACGAAAATAATCCGTAAGAACACCTTTTTTCTTTTTATCTTTAAAATCCGCCGCCACATCCAACAAATAAGTTATTTCTTCAGGGGTAAAATCCAGAAGCTTTAAAAAATTACGACCTCGCAAATTCATATACGTACTTCCTTTCTATATATACTTTATTAGATAATTGCAAAATTCTATTTCAATAACCAGAACTTGAACAAAATAAACAAAAATGGGGCGTCTCTGCTCCGCAATGAGCCACATTTTTGTTAATTTTGTCCAAGTTCGTGACTCACGACAACAGTTTCACAACTACCTATATACTTCATTAATTTCAGAATAGGACGGTCCTAATGAACCGCCCTATTTCTAATTTTAAACTCTCTAATTTTGCCTTATTATTGCCTTTTACTGCAATACTTCCTTAACAGATGCCGCAAGCCCCGCCAGTCCCTGAATCTCGGAAGGAATAATAATCTTGGTAGCCTTTCCGTCAGCCGCTTTCTCGAATGCTTCAAGGCTCTTTATCTTAAGAACCGCATCATCAGCGCCCGCTTCACGAACCATGCGGATACCGTCTGCCGTAGCCTGCTGAATCTTTAAGATAGCTGCAGCTTCACCTTCTGCTTCGCGTATCATCTTCTCTTTCTGAGCTTCAGCACGAAGGATTGCCGACTGCTTCTCTGCTTCCGCTTCCAGAATAAGTGATTCCTTTTTACCTTCTGCAACCAGGACGGTTGATTTCTTTTCACCTTCTGCACGAAGAATAGCTTCACGACGTTCACGTTCTGCCTTCATCTGCTTCTCCATCGCATCCTGAATAGCTGCCGGAGGAATGATATTCTTAAGCTCGACTCTGTTAACCTTAATACCCCACGGGTCTGTTGCAATATCAAGAGAAGCTCTCATCTTAGTATTTATGATTTCTCTGGATGTAAGAGTCTGGTCAAGTTCCATCTCACCGATAATATTTCTAAGTGTGGTAGCCGTCAGGTTTTCAATCGCCATAATCGGATTTTCCACACCATACGCAAACAACTTAGGGTCTGTAATCTGGTAGAATACTACCGTATCAATCCTCATGGTTACGTTATCCTTGGTAATAACCGGCTGTGGTGCAAAGTCTACAACCTGCTCTTTCAAAACAACTCTTTTTGCTACTTTATCAACTACAGGCATTATGACATGAAATCCTACCGGCAGAGTCTGCTGATAAGCTCCCAGACGCTCAACAACATAAGCGTATGCCTGAGGTACAATCTTAATACATGACGCAAATATTATAACAACAATCAAAATAATAACTAAAAAAACACCCACACCAAATCCTAACATTTTTATCCCTCTCTTCTTTCTTCTACGATTAGTTTTACTCCGTCAACTCCCAGTATCGTAACGACTGCTCCTACCGGCAGCACAACATTATTGTAACTGCTTCTTGCAGACCACTCCATACCGCCTGTATTCACCTGTCCGACACCTTCGAGATTATTGATTTCGCTGATGACAATTGCCTGCCTGCCAACCATACTTTCAATATTGGTCCTGACCCTGTCACGGTTAAAATATTTGACTGCAACCGGTCGTGTAAAATACAGCAGAACCGCAGACACTGCCAAAAATGCAAAAATCTGCAGGGAAACCGGCAATCCCGGTATTGATATTAATGCCGCAACTAATGCTCCGCCTGCAAACCATATTGTCGTAAGACCCATCGTAAACAGCTCAATTACAACCAATATGACCAGAACAGCAAGCCAGAACACCGTCATATTAATCGACATATACACTGGCATAATTTCTCACCCCTTCCCTCATATATTCTACTATATTATTTTCATAGAAACAAGAGGATATTGCCATATTGGTAAGAACTGTTTTTGTTAAATCTCATCAGTAATATTTTACCAAAATACCTGATGGCCAATCAGAATTCCGTCATGGTTTCCGGCCACCCTGAAGTGTGTCGCATCTCCTACATTACTCACACCTGCCATTGCTTCCTGAGCCGCCTGATAGCAACTGTCCTTTATATTACCGTTATTATATACCTTAGCTACTTTTCCGTTCACTGCAGGCGTGAATTGTCCGGATGCATAAATTACACCGGAAATAGTGTTGGGATATGCACCGCTTTTTACCCTGTTCATTACAACTGCGCCAACAGCCAGTTTACCTTCATACGGCTCTGAACCCGCTTCACACTGAATCAGGGCAGCCATCAGCCTTAAGTCATCAGCATCCGCAATAACAGCCTGATTAGCGTTTGCGATTTCCTGCTTTCTGATTGCAGCCGCCTCTTCTTCCCTTTTCTTTATTGACGCCATGGTTTCACCTTCATCAATAAGAAAATCAACTTTCACATATTTAGCTGAAACGTATGCCGTACCGTTTTCATAATAGACACTAACCCAATCATCATCGACAATTTCAATGACTTCCAACGCATCATCCTGCGCAATCAGACCCAGAATGGACGCATCCTCACTGGGCTCCTTGCGCACACGCAAGGTTTCCGTTTCAATCGTAACAATCAGATTTCCCACTTCGTTCGCCAAAGCTTCCGCATCTTCGTCAAACAGCAGATATTCATCCTTGGCCCAACCAACCAAATCACCTGATTCAAGCTTAGTCCAGCCATCTTTTCTCTCCAGTATTCTGCCGCCGCAGTCCTTGTATAAAAGCCCAACCTTCTCTGAATCTTCTGAAGCCTCAGCGCGTACATTTAGCGCCGCCTTCACATCCGCCATGACTAAATCAGATTTTTCACCTGACTCTTCCTTTTCCTGCGTCTTCTCTTCTGTTTCCCCCTCATCACTGTCATCATTCGTAGAAATAGCATTGGAAACCCCTGCGCTCAGAGAATCAAGATATTCCTTCTTGCCGACCGCAGCCGTATCCAGGCATATTCCATACATCATATACAGGCTAATAGCAAGACCTGTCAGAATAGATAACAGTCTTTTACCCCTTAACATGAGTGCTTACCTCCACATATAAATTTTGTTTTGCAAAATTATTACAAAAATGTTAAATAGCCGTTTTGGATAATTCTAGCAAAACATCTTTTCTTTGTCAAGTTTACGTTGCTCGTCCAAAAAAAATGAGTGGAAATAAGGATAAAATTATTACAAACTTCTTGATTTTTCAACGCATGCAGCCAATGCATCCATAACCGCTCCGCGCATCCCTTTTTCTTCCAATACGCGTACTCCCTGAATAGTCGTGCCTCCCGGAGAACATACCATATCCTTTAATTCTCCCGGATGCCTGCCGCTTTCCAATACCAGTTTTGCACTGCCGTATACCGCCTGTGCTGCGAACTGATACGCCTGCGCTCTCGGCATCCCTGCCGCTACGCCGGCGTCCGCCATCGCTTCAATAAACATAAATACATAGGCAGGTGAACTGCCGCTGACCGCCCCGACTGCATCCATCAGCCGCTCCGGCACAAGGCTGGCTTTACCAAAGCTCTCCATCAGTCTGATACTCTCATCTATTTCTCCTGCCGAAACTCTGTCGTTCACGCATACGCCGGTACAACCCTCACCTACCAGCGCCGGCGTATTAGGCATACAACGTACCAGCTTAACAGTCTTGCCAAAAGCGTTTTCAATCCATTTAAGAGTCTTTCCTGCCGCAATACTTATAACAAGTGTTTGAAGGCTCACCGTATCTCTTATTTCCGATATAACCTCCTCCATAAACTGAGGCTTAACCGCAAGGATAAGAATATCTGACTGTGATGACACATCTGCATTTTTATCACTGACACATATGTCATATTTCTCCTTCATTCTTTCTCTTGTAGCTGATGTTTTGGCACTGCCGATAATATCAGCCGATTTCACGATGCCTTTTTGCAGCATACCCGCTATCATGGCGTCTGCCATATTACCTAAACCTATAAAACCTATTTTCATATTAACGTACTCCCTTCAATATTATCTTCCTTTAAGGTAATTGCCAAACTCACTTTTTCAAACAGTCCGTTGTACAATATATACAAATCAACGCAGGCACGCTTGCGCTGCATTGACGCCAGTAGCGGTACTAAGCTCGAAAGAACCTCGCTGAAGTACAAGCCCACTTTCAGTGGACTACGGCGTCAGAGCACCTGCTTATGTTTTGTATATATTGCACAACTACATTTTGGAAATATGGAGTTTCGCAATTGGCTATTATCTTCCTTATATAATTGTCAAACTCTATTTCAATACACAGAACTTAGATAAAATAAACAAAATAAGGTGCGATTTCGCTTGCGATGAGCACCGTTTTTGTTTATTTTATCTAAGTTCGTGCCGTACGATAACACTTTCACAACTGCAATAATCTTTCTATCTTCTCTGCCGCGCCGCCTCATACATCAGCACGGAAGCCGCTACCGCCGCATTAAGCGATTCAACTTTACCCGCCATCGGAATTTTTATGGCGGTATCCGCTTTCTTAGCTGTTTCTTCCTTCAGGCCGTTTGCCTCATTACCTATCAAAAATGCTGTTCCCGACTTGTAATCACAGATATCATATGCCTTTGCACCCTGCAAATGCGCAGCGTAGACAGCAATCTTTCTCTTCTGCATTTCTTCTATTATAATGTCCAAATTCTGTGCGTAGATAAAAGGCATTCGATAAACAGAACCCATCGTAGAACGAATCGTTTTAGGATTATAAATATCCACCGTGTCACCGCTCATGATGACGCCTGCTGCACCCGCGCCTTCTGCAGCACGAAAAATCGTACCCAGATTTCCCGGGTCCTGAACAGCTTCCAATATAATAAACATGGGATTTGATACCGTGAACATTGATTCAAGATTATATTGATTCTGCCGCATCACACACAGGATGCCCTGCGGCGTCTTTGTATCCGACATTTTTTGGAATATTTCATCAGAAACCATCTCATAACATGACGATAATGCTTCGAGTTTATCTTTGCACGATGCAGGCATCTGTTTTGAGAAATTTTCTGCAACATAGACTTTCTCAATCATATCTATAGGCGCTTCAAGGAACATTTTAATACCCTCAACAACAAAAAGTCCCTGTTCCCGCCTTGCTCTTGCCTTTTGTTCAAGCTGTATAACTTCCTTTACCCCTTTATTTGCACTGCTTGTTATCATACTGCCTTCCCTTTCATGCACTCTTTCTCATAAGCCTTCTGCGAAACTTCCCTTCAATATAACCAGAACTTAGGAAAAACAAACAAAAGCGGTGCGATTTCGCTTGCGGTGAGCACCTTATCTTGTTTGTTTTCCCTAAGTTCGTGACATACCATAACAGTTTCGTAATCATACATTATGATACCAAGCCTTCCTAAGAAGAAATTTACAACGCAAGAATCTTGCTGACCTCATATACATACTCAGGAATACTCTTCTGCATATTAAGAGCCTCCTCAATATCAAAGTCCAGAAATTCACCATGCTGATATCCGACAACTCTGTTTGTTTTTCCTTCGCAAAGGATATCCGCCGCATATGCGCCCATTATAGAAGCATAATACCTGTCTTTACAGGTCGGCGCACCGCCTCTTTGCAGATAGCCCAGAATCGTTGCCCTTGTTTCCATACCGGTAGCNGCTTCGATTCGNCTTGCCATGGAAGTTGAATGTCCTATACCCTCAGCGTTGATAATAATATGATGCGTCTTACCGCGTTTTCTGCTGGCAATGATATTGTTGATAATTTCCTGCTCGTTATAATCATATTTCTCAGGTAAAAGGATATCTTCTGCGCCATTGGCAATACCGCACCATAAAGCAATATAGCCCGCATTTCTGCCCATAACCTCAATAATACTGCATCTCTCATGCGAAGAAGAAGTATCACGAACTTTATCAATTGCTTCCATTGCAGTGTTAACCGCGGTGTCAAATCCTATCGTATATTCCGTACATGCGATATCAAGATCTATGGTTCCCGGAATACCAATCGTATTAATGCCCTGTCTGGACAGAGCCTGCGCTCCTCGGTATGAGCCGTCTCCACCGATAACAATAAGACCGTCGATTCCATGCTTGCGACATACATCTGCCGCTTTCTGCTGACCTTCTTCCGTCCGCATCTCTGAGCACCGCGCAGTTCCGAGAATGGTACCGCCGCGTTGAATGGTATCCGAAACATACCATTTCTCCATATCTATNATTTCTTCATTCATAAGACCCTGATAGCCTTTTTTAATGCCCTTGACCTTAACGCCGTTAGCAAGTGTTTTTCTTACAACNGCACGAATNGCAGCGTTCATGCCCGGTGCATCTCCACCGCTTGTCAAAACGCCTATAGTTTTAATCTCTTTTGCCATATCCTCGCATCCTTTCCCACCAATACCATAAATTACCTGATTGATATAATTTTACCCTATACAAAGTGGCTTTTCAATATTTTTTAAACAACCCTGACATTTTCTTTTCCATATAGAGCTTCCAGCCTCTCAATCAANGCTTCGTCAGCATTGACATTCTGATTAGGCGGCAGCTTTTTCATNGCCCTTGGATTTTCAATATAGATNACAACGCTGTCCCTGCCCTCAGAGTCGTGAAGCGAAGCCATAAGCTCCGTCTCTTTTTCCTCAAACTGNTCCATGCTTGGAAACTTAATCCACAATTTCTTTGGAATTTCATCAAANGCAGTAATTTTCTCACAGATAAGTTTAGCATCTTTATCATCTTCGGCAGAAACTCTNCCCTTGACAAAAACTTTCTTGTCTTCTATCAGTTTATCNGAATTCTTTTCATAATCTTTCGGGAAAACAATAACCTCTATCGAACCGACTAAATCCTCTATCTGAAGGAATGCCATCACCTTTTCATTTTTNGTATACTTCAGCCTTTTATCTGCAACGATGCCGCCAATGGTAACCTGCTGCCCATCCTTTACANCAGNGNNATTCGTATCTTCATCCAATACAAAATCGGATGTCATATTAGTAATGTGCCCACGCCATATTTCCTGATATTCTTCCAAAGGATGTCCGCTGACATATATNCCTAAGACTTCCTTTTCAAATGCCAGTTTCATATCTTTAGAATACTCTCCCACATCAGGGAGCTTTATTTCGTAACTCTCTTTTTCTTCTTCCGCAGCTATATCAAATAACGAAAGCTGTCCTGCCATATTATTTTTCTTATCCTGCGAGATATTTTCCATAATCTGCACGTACACGCTCATGAATTGCTTTCTGGTTCCGCCCAGACTATCCATTGCNCCTGCCTTAATGAAATTCTCGATAGCACGCTTATTNACCCCCATATCCGNCATGCGGGTAATAAAATCTTTCAGATTAGTGTATGGACCTCTTATTTTTCTCTCTTCGACTACCGCCTCAATTACCGGCCGACCCACACTCTTGATAGCGGTCAACGCATAGCGAATGGAATCCCCTGACACGGAAAACCGGATTTCCCCCTCATTGATGTCAGGCGGCAGTATTTGAATTCCCATACTTTTGCAGGTCATAATGTATTCCGATNCTTTTCCCGGATTATCAATNACGGAAGTAAGCANCGCCGCCATAAATTCTACCGGGTAATAGTATTTAAGGTATGCCGTCTGATAAGCAACAACAGCATAACATGCCGCATGNGATTTATTAAAAGCATACTTGGCAAAATCCATCATGGTGTCATAAATATGATCCGCTACCTGTGCGCTTATGCCGTTCGCCACACAGCCCGGTACTCCCTCCTCAGGATTTCCGTAAGTNAAGTTCTTACGCTCCTGCTCCATGACATACTGCTTTTTCTTACTCATNGCACGGCGAACCAAATCGCTTCTGCCCATCGTNTATCCGCCAAGNTCNCGCACTATCTGCATNACCTGNTCCTGATATACGATACAGCCATATGTCGGCGCCAGAATCGGTTCAAGCTGCGGGCAGTCATAGGTGATGGAGTCAGCATCATTTTTCCCCTTAATGTATTTCGGGATGAAATCCATCGGTCCCGGNCGGTACAGCGATATNCCCGCTATGATATCCTCAAGACTCTGCGGCTTAAGCTCCTTCATNAAGCTTTTCATTCCGCCGCTTTCAAGCTGGAATATTCCTTCGGTANGNCCNGAAGCNATNGATGCAAGAACCGCAGGATCGTTATAATCAATATTATCTATATCNATAGCCGCACCTGCCTTTTTCTGAGCCATCTCTACGGCGTCCTGAATCACGGTCAGGGTACGCAGNCCCAGAAAATCCATTTTAAGGAGTCCGAGTTCTTCAATNGTCGTCATGGTAAACTGCGTNGTAACGGAATTGTCTACGCCTCTGGACAGCGGCACAAATTCTTCTGCTGCTTTCGGACAGATAACAACTCCCGCCGCATGCGTGGATGTATGTCTTGGCAGTCCTTCCAGACGTTTCGACATATCGATTAAAACCTGNACATTTTCATCTTCCGTATATANTTTTTTTAACTCCGGATTCATATCCAGCGCTTTGTCTATCGTTATATTAAGTTCCTGCGGAATCATTTTGGCAATAGAATCCACATAAGCATATGGCAGATCCATAACGCGACCTACGTCACGGATAACAGCCTTTGCCCCCATAGTACCGAATGTTACAATCTGCACCACCTTATCCTGACCGTATTTTTCACCCACATAATCGATTACTTCCTGCCTTCGCTCATAGCAGAAGTCCACGTCGATATCAGGCATTGAAACACGCTCAGGATTTAAGAAACGTTCAAACANCAGACTATATTTAATTGGGTCGATATTCGTAATCTTTAAGCAATAAGAAACAATNCTTCCTGCNGCCGAACCACGCCCCGGTCCGACNGCGATTCCNTTTTCCCTGCAATAATTGATATAATCCCATACAATCAAAAAGTAATCCACGAAACCCATNGTTTTGATGATATTAAGTTCATAATCCATCTTCTCCCGCAATGTTCCGTCGTCTTCCGGATAACGTGCAGCCAGTCCTTTCGCACATAGCTCGTTCAAATAACTCCACGAATCATACCCTTCCGGCACATCATAATGAGGCACTTTATAGACTCCGAACTCAATCTCAACATGGCATCTGTCCGCAATTCTCTGTGTATTCTCTACNGCTTCCCATGCATATGGAAAAAGCCCTTTCATTTCCTCTTCGCTTTTTACATAATACTGACCGCCCACATAGCGCAGTCTGTCTTCATCCGCCAGCTTCTTACCNGTCTGTAANCAGAGAAGGATGTCATGGGATTTCTCGTCTTCCGCATAAGTATAATGGACGTCATTAGTGGTGACTAACGGAATATCAAGTTCTCTGCTTATATTAAGGAGCGCAGTATTGACTGCTTTCTGCTCCGGAATACCATGATCCTGCAGCTCCAAAAAATAATTTCCCTTGCCGAAACAATCTTCATATTTCTTCGCGGCTTTCTTCGCCTCGTCAATCAATCCCTTCTGGATATAACGCGGCACTTCGCCTGCCAGACATGCGGAAAGCGCAATAAGACCCTCATGAAACTCTTTTAGTATTTCCATATCCACACGCGGTCTGTAGTAATACCCCTCGGTAAATCCGCGGCTGACTATTTTCATCAGATTAGCATATCCTACGTTATTCTCCGCCAGAAGCACCAGATGATAATATCTATCCTCTCCNCCTGTCAGTTCCCTGTCAAAGCGGGAGCCCGGCGCAACATAAACCTCGCAGCCAATTATAGGATTAATGCCGGCAGCCTTCGCNTCTTTATAGAAATCAATCACGCCGTACATAACGCCGTGGTCGGTAATCGCAGCGCTNTCCATTCCAAGTTCTTTGACNCGTTTTATATATTCCTTTATTTTATTGGAGCCGTCCAAAAGGCTGTATTCCGTATGNACATGCAGATGCGCNAAAGCCATGNNGTACCTCGTTTCTTCTNTTTGNGNNANGNTTNTNACANNTTNGTNATTAATTCAAGTTCATTATATTACNAACACCGATTATNATTNNTTAATAATATTTTAGCATGATTTTCCTTCAATATAAAGTAGGTATTTCATCAAAGCATTTGTAAAACTCGCTGTTATTCCAATCTGATGTCGGACGGTAATCATATGTAACGCCATCCATATTGAAATAAGGGCAGCTGTCGGTAGCCATAGACAGTCTCACCACATCCCCGTTTGCCAGCGTCAGTTCCAAACAGGCATATTGTGTTCCGCACTCTGTTCCGGAATGCATATATTCCGCATTACTAAACCACTCTTCAAACTTTTGCAATATGTCTTTGTCTGTTATGGTCTGACTGTAAAATTGTCCTCCGGTTAAGGCAGAACTAACATCTAACTTAGCGGATACAATATCTTTTATCTTGGAAACGTCATAATCTTGATACACTGCGTTCTCCATTAACATGATCTGTATATAGTCGCACAACTTAGGCGCTTCTATAAAACACTCCATAATACTATCTTCATCATCATATGTATAATATAAGTACCCGCCTTCAAACGCTCTTATTTCTATATCGTTATAGATTATCTGCCAGCCTCTTTCTTTATGACCTTCCCATCTTTTTTCAAATGGTTGTCCTTCTAAATCCAGTTCATTTAATCGTGCTGATAACCATTCCTGGTCTTCATCTGCAGGAATATAATAATAATATGTGTTCTCTCTTAGCATTGAGGGTTGTACTTTTATACAAACCTTGTCGGTTTCCGGTTGTTCGTAGAGCAAGATATCCTGTATAAAATCTTTTTCCGTCTGTATCTCTTCATCATCTTCATCCGTATGCAACGAAACAATGTCCTGGCTTACATCCTGCAGCATTATGAATACATCATTTGCTGAATCATACTGATAAATTTTATTGCCATCATCAGTTACCACGTAATTACTGATCAATCTGTTTGAAACTTGCTCTACCGTATCTTGATATCTTACCTCAAAACGATATACTCTAATGTTGTCCTCAATCATCCCAACTATAGGATCTAAAGGTTCAATTTCATAGCTCTCATTCCATTGGTCAGCAGTTGATAAATATCTCTGTAATATTTCTCCCGCTTCCTTGCCGGAAATCAATCCTTCCTCCTGATCCTTCATTTGTTCTCCTGTTGCTGCAATTCTCACATCCACGTTTCTCACAGATACATATACAACCTTATATTCATCCGTCGAATTCTGTATATTCACACCTATCTTAAACCATGCTCCTTTTTCTACATCCATTTTCACAGGCATTCCCGGTGTAATATAGGTGGATTCGTAAGCATTTTCTTCACTGACCTCTACAGGCAGCAATCTTATTTCCGTATCTCCAAGTCCTTCTCCTGCATAAAATGTAAGGGTATTGCCTTTTGGACTGATTTCCGCATCTGAATAACAAAAGGCTGCTGTACTTCCCGCAGGTATTGTAATTCTTATCTGATACTCTTTAGTGGGATTAGTCAAAAAACATATTGCCATTATCACGATTACTGCTGCCGCCGCTATTATAATCCATAGCGCAGGCTTTTTATAATGCAATACGGACTTCACTCTCTCCTTTACTCCCACTTCCCCAAAAGCCAGCGGACACACTATGATAAGGCTCCTCTGTCTTGCACAGGATAACAACACTTTAGAATACTCTTTTTTCTCATTTAATGTCATATCTTTGGCTACTTTTTCATCACATGCCAGCTCAATGTCCTTACAGAGCAGAGCATATGCGACCCAGCAAAGAGGATTAAACCAATAGATACACAACAATAAATATCCTAACGCTTTCCATAAATGGTCTTTTCTTTTAAGATGTGCAGATTCATGTGAAATGATAAAATTCATTTCTTTTTCACTCAATGCAGAAGAAAGATAAATACTTGGTCTGACAATCCCTAAAATAAAAGGTGATTTTACAGCATCACAAATATAAATATTATCCTTTATGCATACCGCTTCACTTACCAGTCTATGCAGCCTTACAGTGCTGCCCATTGCACAGATTATCAATATAATCATGCCACAGACCCAGACAAAACCGGCCGCTTGTGTAATCGCCTGCAATGGCGCAACGCTTTCCGATTCGTCATACGCAAAGGCTTCTGTCAAACTTGGGTTAATCGTATTTTTCACGATAGTAAGATGACTGTCTATTGACGGTATATATTGAACTTCCCCTTCCACAACCATACTGGTTTGTATAGGTTCTGTGCTTGGAAGTACGCTGAACTGACTTTCAATGGAAAACGGACAAATCAGCCTGATTGCAACAGCGCCCCACAATAAGCATCTTATCCATTTAGGCATTTTTCTAAATATCAGTCTGATACATACAACTGCCAATATCAACCAGCCGGCAGTAATGCTCATGTTTAATAATTTCAAAAAAATATCGCCCATGCCTATTCCTCCTTAACGCTGTCTATCATCTTATGGATTGCTTCCGCCTCATCCTCGGTAATCTTGGAGCCCTGCATAAATGCCGCAATAAATGCAGGAAGTGAACCGGCAAAGGTATCTTCCACATATTTTTTGCTCTGCATGGAATAAAATTCACCCCTGGATATCACAGCAGTCACCAATCCATTTTCATTCCGAAACAGCCCCTTGTCAATTAATCTTCGCAACACATTATGCGCCGTGGTTCTCTTCCAGTTAAATTCTACTGCTGTCATCTTTACCAGTTCAGATGAAGTAACCGGCTCATGCTCCCAAATCATATCCGCATACCGCGCCTCAATAACGCCTAATTGTATTTCTGCCATTTATCACCATGCTCCTTTCTCAGCCTTTCCTCTTTACGGACTACACATTGTAGTCTATAATATAGACTACATCATGTAGTCTCCAATGTCAATATTAGCTTTCACTGAATATTGCATTGAGCATTGCCATTACTATCATACGAAAAAATGCCCCACAGCGAACTGCAGGGCATTAACTACTACCTGGAATTATAAATATACTACATTATAAATATTTCTTCAAAACATCAACCTTATCAAGCTTCTCCCAAGGCAGATCCAAATCGTTACGTCCGAAGTGTCCATAAGCTGCCGTCTGTTTGTAAATCGGGCGACGAAGGTCTAACATCTTAATAATTCCTGCCGGACGTAAATCAAAGTTCTCACGAACGATTTCAACCAGTTTCTCATCAGATACCTTTCCGGTACCGAATGCGTCAACCATGATTGATGTAGGCTGTGCAACACCGATTGCATATGACAACTGAATCTCACATTTCTCTGCAAGTCCAGCCGCTACGATATTTTTAGCAACATAACGTGCTGCATAAGCTGCGGAACGGTCAACCTTCGTGCAGTCTTTACCGGAGAAAGCGCCGCCGCCGTGACGTGCATATCCGCCGTATGTATCCACGATAATCTTACGTCCTGTCAGACCTGCATCGCCGTGAGGTCCGCCGATTACGAAACGACCTGTAGGATTGATGAAGAACTTGGTTTTTTCATCTACAAGCTCTGCCGGAAGAATCGGATCAAACACATATTTCTTAATATCCTTGTGAATCTGCTCCTGTGTAACGTCATCATCATGCTGGGTAGAAAGAACTACAGCTTCCAGTCTTACAGGCTTTCCGTTTTCATCATATTCTACGGACACCTGACTCTTTCCATCCGGTCTTAAATATTTTAATGTACCGTCTTTACGGACTTTTGTCAGCTGTAATGCCAGTTTGTGTGCAAGTGATATCGGATAAGGCATATATTCTTCTGTTTCGTTGGTTGCATAACCGAACATCATACCCTGATCGCCTGCGCCGATAGCTTCGATTTCCGCATCGGACATTTTGTTCTCTTTTGCTTCCAATGCTTTGTCAACGCCCATTGCGATATCTGCGGACTGCTCGTCGATTGCGACCATTACGGCACAGGTATTTCCATCGAAACCATACTCTGATTTCGTATAGCCGATTTCCTTTACGGTTTCACGCACGATTTTCTGAATATCCACATAAGCATTAGTAGTAATCTCTCCGGTCACCAGTACGAAACCTGTACAGGTTGCTGTCTCACAGGCAACACGGCTCATGGGATCTTTTTCCATGCATGCATCCAGGATGGCATCGGAGATGGCATCGCAGACTTTATCCGGATGTCCTTCTGTTACTGATTCTGAGGTAAATAATCTTTTTTCCATATTCTTTTCCTTTCTTCGTTTTAGTATTATTAAATAAAAAAATCCACTTACCAAAATAAGCGGACCTGATATCAGGAGTAATCAAATCCTCTTATTGTTCGACCTGCCATATGACAGATTTGTTCGCTCAGGTTGGCACCTTCCATTCAGGGGTTGCCGTGGCTTCACAGATCCTATGTATCTCCACCACTCTGAATAAGAGAAAACTCAATATTTAATTTTCTAACTATAAAATAACATACACCTGTTTACTTNCACTGTCAATAGGCAGCAAGTAAAAATATGAGGAAAATAAACGAATATCTATCCTGCTTTGAATTTAAACTTTGCAGTCTCGTGCGGAGTGCTTACTTTCTCAATCTGTGCGCCCAATGCCTGAAGTTTCAAATCGAAATCCTCATAACCGCGTTCAATATATTGAATTTCGTCAATTGTCGTAACACCTTCAGCAGCCAGCGCTGCAATGACAAGCGCCGCACCTGCGCGTAAATCCGGAGCAGAAATACCCGCTCCCGTATATCGCTCCACCCCATCAATGATAGCGGTGTTGCCTTCTACCTTAATGTTGGCTCCCATTCTGGTAAGTTCATCAATATATTTGAAACGATTCTCAAAAATACTTTCCGTCACAATGCTTGTCCCCGCTGAAAGACCAAGCGCAACCGTAATCTGCGGCTGCATATCTGTGGGAAATCCCGGATATGGCAGCGTCTTTACGTGAGTATGTCCAAGAGGTTTGGAAGCAACTACGCGCACCGCATCGTCTGATTCTTCCAANTCGCAGCCTATTTCCAGTAACTTTGCACTAATTGACTCNAAATGNTTGGGAATAACATTTTTTACAGTTACATCNCCNTTAGTCACCGCTGCCGCAAACATAAATGTGCCTGCTTCAATCTGGTCGGGTATAATGGTATACTCGGTTCCATGCAGNTTGGGAACTCCNTTGATTCGGATCACATCAGTACCCGCGCCTTTAATACTGGCTCCCATACTGTTCAAAAAGTTAGCCAGATCTACCACATGCGGTTCCTTTGCCGCATTCTCAATAATTGTCTTNCCTTCCGCCATAGCAGCGGCCATCATGACATTGATGGTAGCGCCTACCGTTACAACATCCATATAAATATGATTNCCGGCCAGTTTCTCCGCCTCGGTAATAATCAATCCNTGTTCAATTCTTACATCTGCGCCAAGCGCACGAAAGNCNTTAATATGCTGGTCAATCGGTCTTAATCCGATATTACAGCCTCCCGGCAGAGCGACCTCCGCCTTCTTGTATTTTCCCAGCAAAGCGCCTAAAAGATAATATGACGCTCTGATTTTTTTAATATAATCATCTTCTATCACAAGGTCATTAATCTGTGATGCGTTGATTCTTACGGTATGCCTGTCCAGCTTTGTGACGATGACTCCTATGCTCTCCATTGCCTGCAATAACACATTGGTATCACGCACATCCGGAACATTTTCTATCACAACGGCTTCATCCGTCATAACGGCTGCCGCCAGAATTGCCAATGCAGCATTCTTCGCGCCGCCTATTTCAACCTCACCGACTAACGGATTTCCACCTTTAATCGCATATTGTTCCATATATAGTCCCCTTATCGTTCAATTACAAATACGGATATAATCTAAAATAATAATAAACATTTTATTAAAAGTATACCATAATTTTCACATTTGTAAATGGGGCAGTATACCAAAAGATTCCTGCTATAATGCTAAAATTAGTTCAAATACTTCAAAGGATTCACTCTGGAGCCGTTTATCACTATCTCAAAATGCACATGNGGACCCGTACTGACACCGGTATTTCCACTCAGGGCAATCTTCTGNCCCTGAGACACATACTGCCCGGGNGACACTAATACTTTACTCAGGTGAGCNTATCTGGTCTGNGTNCCGTCAGGGTGGTTAATATAGATTACATTNCCGTANCCACCGCCCCAGCCTGCTTTCACAACNGTACCCGAAGAAGCAGCCATAACAGCCGTACCGGTAGGCGTAGCCCAGTCAATTCCCTGATGATANGAGCTGGCTCCTTTAGTAGGTGCTTTTCTGTATCCGAAGCCGGAGCTTNGTCTTCCGCCNGAAATCGGCTTAATGTAAGTGGGCGGAATCTTCGTTCCCCTTTCCACCTGCTTCGGCACCGCTTCATAGGTAATCTCTTCTTTGAGTATTTCTCTTCCTACCTCTTCATTATTACGGTAAGATACGTCNGCCACTACTATTCTGTGTCCTGCCGACGGTTCCTGCAACGTTCTGGTCTGCGTCGTATACCAGTCATCATTATCNATATATATTATATCCGCCTCATAATCCTCTTCATAATAGACTTCCTCTACACGCTCNACCGAAAGTTCNGGTTCCGGCACCGTTATTATAAGTTCATCGCCGACACGAATAATCGAATTTTCACTTTCNATCGTATCGTTCATCGCAATCAGCCTGTCCAANGTCAGGTCATTGTTCATTGCAATTTTCGANAGTGTATCTCCCGATACCACTTCGTAGATTTGTTCCTTTTCCTGCTCTTTAGTCACTTCNTCNATTGCCGTCTGTACAGGAGTAATCTCAAAGTCCTGCAGATATGCTTCTACAACCTCTACCGAATCTCCGAATCCGATTGATTTAAGTCCCAGATCATAATCGTCAAAATCTTTTTCAGCCTCCGGCTCCACCGTTGCAAAAATATTTGCCAACTCTGAATTTATACCGGCATTTACTATCACAGCCTGTTCTTCGTCTTTCTCATCCTCTTTGGCATAAATAGCTGTGGTAAGCACGTTCAGCTCGCGCTCGGGATCCATCACAAGACCTATTGTATACTGGCTTTCCGTATCATACTTACCGAGAGATGCCTGCAATAATTCCAACACCTCATCCGTAGTGGCAAGATTTACAGTATACTCGTTAATTTTAACCGTATATGAGCGGTTAAGAGTCTCCCTGATACTGTTCCTAAGAACCGATGTCATGTTACTTATTATGACATCATCATCATCTACTTCGCCCCACAGCACCTCACAGCTCTCATAAGTGACATTGCTGTCAGCAAGTACTATCTCACTGCTGCCGCCTGCAATTATTCTTCGCGCACCAATGAGACAATTGTCTATCCTGTCCACATCATCAACAACGCCGACCTGCTCGCCATTCAGATATACAGTGAACTGATTATCTCCGGTACTTTCCAGTTTCCGGTAGTATGGTAAAAAAAGCGCTGCAACCGCAGCTGCAAGTACTGCAACCTTAATATATGCAATTTTTATTTTTTTATAATGTTTACTCACAAATTTCATAATTATTTTCCTTATTGTCAATTGTTTATCTGTAATAATATTGTAACATTTTCTATTTTAGCAATATTTGTGATAAAAGTAAAGACATATTGACAATGTTCCCTTTTCGTAAGAACTATGATAGACTGAATGTAGCAAAATATACATATAAAAGGGGCGCGGTCTTCATGGACAGAATCATTTTTCATATTGATGTAAATTCCGCATATCTTAGCTGGAGCGCATTAGATAAACTTGAACGCGGTTCCGGGGTTGACCTGCGCACTATTCCTGCCATTATCGGCGGCGATATGGCGAAACGCCACGGTGTGGTACTTGCCAAGTCAATTCCTGCGAAAGCCTATGGCATTACGACAGGAGAACCTATCGTCAATGCAATGCGTAAATGCCCCTCCCTCCTCGTAGAACAGCCTGACCACAGCCTATATAATAGAAGAAGCGCAGAACTGATGCACCTTCTGTCCGATATATGTCCTGATATCGAACAAGTCAGCGTTGATGAATGTTATATGGATTATACGCCTATAAGCAGGCTTTTTCCGTCTCCGGAAACTGCTGCCGGATATATCCGCACACAGGTTTATGAAAAACTTGGATTTACTGTAAATGTCGGAATTTCAGACCGCAAGGTTCTTGCCAAAATGGCTTCGGATTTTAAAAAGCCCAATCTGACGCATACACTTTACTCATATGAAATTCAGGAAAAGATGTGGCCGATGCCGGTTTCTTCTTTATTTATGTGCGGCCGCTCCAGCGTAAGCGTATTGCGTAACTTAGGAATAATAACAATCGGAGATTTGGCAGGAACCGATATAGATATTCTGACTTCCAATTTGAAAAGCCACGGCAAACTGCTCTGGGAATATGCCAACGGCATTGACGATTCTATAGTAGAAACAGTGCAGGCAGAGGCAAAGGGAATAGGCAATTCAACCACCATGTCCCATGACGTCACCGGGAGGCAGGAAGCGCAGCATATTCTCTTGGAATTGTCGGATTCCGTCGCCAAAAGACTGCGCGAATCAGGTCTGATGGCAGAAATGATAAGTGTAGAAATTAAGTACAATAATTTCAAGAAAGTATCTCACCAGACTACTTTGTCCAGTCCCACTTCCGGCAGCGACACCATATACCGGACTGCCTGCTCTTTATTTGACGAGCTTTGGGATAATACGCCCATACGACTGCTTGGAATCCGTTCTTCCAAACTTCTTTCAGCAGAAGAGCCGGTTCAGCTCAGCCTGTTCAGCATGCCTAATCTTAACAGTCAGAATATTTCTTCGTCCCACCGTATTTCCGAGGAAAAAGAAGCCCTTCTTGAAAAATCGCTCGACTCCATACGGAAAAAATACGGTGCAGACTCTGTTGTCCGCGGAAGCNTGCTTAAGCGCTAAAACGGCAGGGTAATATTCAATAAATTAACNGCAATATCTGCAAGAATCAACAATATGATAACAATAGAAAACGGTATCATNATTTTCTGACTTTTTGCCATTTCNGACTGCTTATCNAAAATCTTTTCAGACTGCTTATCCAGTTCCTCAGTCATAGCNGCCTGCACATTACGNTAAACTTTAACATTNTCTTTATGAAGGAAGTCATCNGANNGNTTAACGACTTCTTCNACCTGNTTCTTCATTTCNGGNANCAAGTTTTTCCTGNTGCTCNTTTGCCCCNGTGATAAGNTCGTCNATCTGCTGTCTTCATCTNNGCTNCNAANTCNTCCTGNTGCTNCTTTGTCTTCTGCANNAAGCTCTTCCTGNTGNTTNTTCGTTNCNGNNNCAAAGCTCTTCCTGCTGCCTCTTCATTTCTGCTGCAAAGTCTTCCTGGNGCTTCTTTGTTTCTGCAACAAGCCCCTCCTGCTGCTTCTTCGCTGCAGCAAGTTCGTCTGACTGCTTCTTCATTTCATCCAGCAGTTTTTCCATATCTTCATGTATATCACTGCTTTCCTGAATCGCCTCAATCTTCTGAAGGCTTTCATTCATCACCTTCTGCAGCTGTTCCATNTTCTCTATNGTCTTCAGATTNACCTTNCGCATTTCCTGCAACAGCTTATCATATTCGTCCACNTGATTCTGCAGCATTTCCATCTTCGCCGTATCCGCCGCCGAATTTGCATTTATCAGTTCCTGTGCATTAGCTTTTTGTGAAAGTTTATTTAAAAAAGTATCCATCTTTGTNTTCNTTCTCCTTTGCCACGACTGCTTTGGTATGGTTCTTTATCGTATAGTTTAACATTTTTCTGCTCTTATGACAATAGGTTGACAAAATTCCATTCCCTTATACACGCCAGTAATTTCTCCCTCAAGTCTCCGTTGCCCGCCAAATATGTAACTTCAGACCCTTTCTTCCTTCCACGGCCCGCGTCTNTAAAAGCAAACTGACATAAGTGTCGCAACTGTCCATCCNATCGGCCATGCACACCAGATACCTGTCGCTCCTAAGGAAGTCTTGGCAAGCAAAACTGCNAATGCAACACGTAATATNAAGTCACTGAANGTCGATNCCATAAATCTGCCCATCATACCATTTCCACGNANNANTCCATCNGCAATCAGTTTTGCAGAAATGACAAAATAAAACGGCGACAAGATTCTCAGATAATTGATTCCCGTCTGAACCGCCGCATCTGTAGGTTCACTCATAAACAGATGCAAAAGCTGACGTCCCGCAAAAAAGTAAATAAGTACCANCGGAATACTTATAATCCAGACAATCTTNATCCCTGCACGGAATCCGGATTTGATGCGGTGCAGTTTCTTCGCTCCNANATTCTGCGCNGCATAGTTAGAGATACCGTTTCCNATAGTGGTAAATGATGTTATGACCAGATTATTCAGNTTCACTGCCGCCGNATATCCNGCCATANCTCCGGGNCCNNATCCNTTNATNGTGCGCTGGATTATAATATTTCCCACAGAAATAAAGCTCTGCTGGAGTATGCTTGGAACTGCAATTTTNACAAATTTCTTAAATACAGAAAAGGAAAAAAGCGGTACTTTCGCATCTGTTTTTACATCTCTCAAACGAAAGAACACTACGCCAANCGACAAAATACAACTGACACCCTGACACAGNAAAGTTGCCCATGCAACNCCGTCAACCCCCATACCGAATGTTTTAACAAACACAATATCCAACACAATATTGGAAGTAGATGAAAACGCTAAAAACAGGAANGGAGTGCGGGAATCTCCCATAGCGGAAAATATACCNGTCGCAATATTATAAAAAAACACAAANGGAAGGCTCCATACATAAATATCAAGATATAGTTTGGAATCCGAAAACACTTCATCAGGAGTATTAATCAGTNTCATCAGGAACTCACATCCGATAATTCCGATTCCCATCAAAATCAGGCAGACCACCGCACTGGATATCATCGCCGTATAAACNGCTGTCTTCATAGTCCTGTAATCACGCGCGCCAAAAAACTGGGATACAATAATAGAACATCCTATATTACACCCGAATGCAAATGCAATAAAAATAAGNGTAATCTCATAACTGTTACCGACAGCCGCCAGGGCGTTTTCACTGATAAATTTCCCCGCCACAAGACTGTCTGCGATATTATATAACTGTTGGAAAATAATGCTTCCAAACAATGGAAGACAGAATTTCCATAGCACCGATTCCGGTTTTCCCTCTGTCAAATCAACATTCATTATCTCATCTTCTCCATTAATAGATTTCAAAGCTGCATCAGTATTTAGTTAACCGCTCCGTCTGAAAGCATCAGTCCCAGTATGGTAAAAGAACTTCCCGTTGAGTCCTCTTTTTCTTTAATAACTATTTCATGTTCCTTCACTTCATCAGATGTAAAGCATTCCTGCGCTTCGGCGCAATTACCCCAGCCGCCATTAAAATCGGCATTAAGAACCGCTTCCATATTCCCGTCCACATAGACCTCATACTGACCGCCGTTTCCGTCAATCTGACGATAATACAGGATTCCGAGATTGGCAAACGAAGCCTTAAATTTTATTTCTCCGCCGCCTTCCTCACATGTCCAGCCATTTGGAAATATGTAAAATACCTCTTTTTCTTCAAATCCGCTGCTGCTTTCCGGTTTTATCAGCGTGGAATCCAGAATCCTTGCATTTGCATAGCATTCCTTTGTTACAGCGGGCTTCTCAAGAGGTTCGGGTTCTCCATATTCCTCTAAATCCGCATAAATCGAGTTCAGATATTTCCATATGATTTCTCCGGCTATGGCATGCCCGAGCGCTGACGGATGTACTTCATCTGACGACAATTCCCTGTCACTGTACTTACCTGTTTCCATCATTTCTTTTATTACATTTCTATAACTTACCATTGGCATAGAATATGAGAATCCGACATTTGACTGGTTCTCCTGTGCTCCCGCNCCATTCGTCTGTGCCATAAACAGAAGCAGGATAGCCGGTTCATTCGCACTCTTCGCGATCATTCTGACAAGNTTGTCATAAGTTTTCTTATAAAAAACCGAGTTNGCATCATTCACTGCAAACTCCACAAGTACAATATCAGGATTATAATCCAANACATCCGTCTGCACCCTGTGGACACCGAGATATGANTCNGTTGCNCCNATNCCNGCATTAATAAATTCAAATTCTGTNTGNGGNAATGTTTCTTCCCACCATGAAAAGAAAATATCTGCATAGCATCGCTTATTTTCAACTNAAGAATCACTGCTGCCGGAAGATATCGTNCCCTGGGTAATAGATCCGCCGATAACCGCNACAGTCANTTTTTCNCCCTGCGCTGCTTTCTTNATAACTTTTGCAATCGAATCTTCCTTACTGCCCTGCCACATATCGGCAAGCTCCATTTCTTCCTCGCTGACATAATCCGTNGGAGATGGNGCCAATGANATCCCGGTTTTTGGAGTATATCCTTCCTGCTCACTTTCCGGNTCTGCCTGCTGCCCCGAATCTTCCATCTGCTGCTCCGCCTGCTGTCCACTATCTTCTNCCTGTATTCCTTCGCCGCANGCCGTTAANNACAAAGNCAGCGCAGAAATAATTGCAATCATNNTTTTTTTCNTCATGGTATAGTNCTTNCCTTTCAATATATTTTTTGTGCATTTTATATAAATTTGTATATGCTTTATCTTCATTTTTATAAAAATTAACGGCAGATTTACATCGTGTTCATAATTTGTTCATAATTTATGTATATAATAAGTCTATCAGTTGACACGATAGTTGCAAATATAAATTTTTTTCATAATAGCCCGGGCATCGTAAGATGTCTGGGCACTCCTCATTTTAACGCAAATAATAGGCAATTCCGAAACTCATCATTTTCTATACGAAGATTCAAAATTACCTATTACAATTATTACTCTATTTTTCAATATTGACAAGATATCTTTTTATTTTTTTGTTTCTTTAAATATCGGATTCCGCTTCATATTTATAAAAAGCGGTATCACCATCACCACCCAGACTACAGGCTCCGATATAATCACGCTCATATAACCAATCACAGGCGCAAACAAAAATGCAATGACTACCTTTCCCGTAAGCTCAATCANGCTGGAAAAAAGAGGCGTCTTTTTATCTCCAAAGCCCTGCATACTGTTACGGAAGATACAGATAAGCGCCGGAAGAAAGTAAAAAACACCATTAATTTTCAGATAAAGAACNGCCGTGTCAATGATTTCTCCTTCACTGCTGGCAGTAATCAGCCTGATAATCTGCGGTGACAGCAAAAAGATTATGATAAGCACCACTGCACACCATCCAAACGCAAAAAAAACCGTATCCCTAATCCCCTTTTTAATCCTTCCGTATTCCTCTGCCCCCAGGTTCTGTCCGCAGTAGGTNGCAAGCGCTGTACCCAATACAAAGAAAGGAGTCATAAACAGCGAGGTGGCTTTTCTGGCTGCGGTATGCGCCACGATTACATTNGTCCCGAAAGTGTTAATGCTGGTCTGNAGCGCCAGCGAGCCAAGAGTTACAAAGGAAATCATAAATCCCATNGAAATTCCTGTNGGCANAAGCCNCNCNTATATTTCCTTATCNGGNNTCAGNCCTTCCATATCAGGCATAAGATTACTATATTTTTNCCTCATNTAAANGAAACAAAGCAANGCCGACAANGCCTGTGAAAANACNGTAGCCNCCGCCGCGCCGGAAACTCCCATGTTAAGATACCTTATGCACACATAGTCAAGCACTATATTCAGCACATTGGAAATCACCAGAAAGACCAGCGGAGTAAATGAATCCCCGATAGCACGCAGAATTGCCGCACAGATATTGTACAATGCGGTTGCGATCATTCCCGCAAGAATAATACGGATATATGCAGTTGCTTCCGGTAAATGCAATTCAGAAACATTCAAAATATGTAAAATCAACGGCAAAAGCAACAGTGACACTGCACTGATAACAGCTGCTGCCGCCACTCCAAGAAGCACAGTACCCCCGATTGCTTTTTTCAGTTTTTCCTCATCCTTCGCTCCATAAAAAGTAGAAATAATAATACCGAATCCTGCGATAATGCCGTTGATAAACTCTATTAACATATCACTGAGAGATGTGGTTNCGCCTACCGCCGCGAGCGACGTCTCTCCCAGAGTGCTTCCTATAATGCGTGTATCAATCAGACTGTAACACAGCTGGAACATCTGCCCGATATAAAGCGGAAGCGCAAAAAGCAGAATAACCTTTAAAGGTTTTCCTATAGTCATGTTTTTCATAAAATACACATGCTCCCTTCATAACTTACTCATTCGTGCAAAAATCGCAAGTATCTGCTTATCTGTACAGCACCAAAGTAACGCCGAACATTTCTTTTTCCTTCTTATATAAAATAATTGCGCCATATTTCTTAGCCGCAAGCTTTACATTCTGATTCCCTATCCCGTGTTCTTCTTTATCAGCCTTCGCCGTGGGAGCCTCCCCTTCCATGTCGGGAATCTCCCCGCAATAGCTGTTTCTAATGTTGATTATCGTGCCATACGCCACATCATCAATCTTAACGATAATATCCTTTTTCCCCTCTACCTTTTCGCAGGCCTCAATAGCATTATCAAGCAGATTACCAAGAATCACGCACCAGTCCCGGTCATTGATAAAGGAATCCTTCAAATCGCTTGTCCTTACCTGCACTTTGATTCCCTTGCTTTTCGCCAGATTGATTTTTTCATTCATAAGCGCATTTACGATTACATTATCAGACTGCATCCACGGCTTGGACTCAAGCTCCGAATTCCGAAGCTCCTGTATATATACAAGCGCTTTTTCCGATAATCCGTATTTCAAAAGACCTTCTATGATCAGAAGGTGGTTCTTAATATCATGCAGCAGTCTGCTCTTTTCCCTGCTCAGAGCCACAATCCGTTTATAATCCTGTTCAAGGAGTCTCTGCCTTTCTTTCTCAAGGGCTTCCTCGTCTCTGCGCTCTCCCCCAAACAAGTCAAACAACCCTTTCATCTAAAAATTCTCCATCCAGTATTCCTGTATTCTTTCCTTTAATTCATTAATGTGCGCCCTGCCCACCGGAATATTCGTACCGTCTGACAATTCCACATTTCTTGAACAGACTCTTTTAATGTGGTTTAAATTTATTACATATCCTCTTTCCACCAGAATAAACTCTGTTGAATTAAGCTTATCCAAAACATCTTTTAAGGCTTTTCTTTCCTGTACCTCTCTGTCTGAAAGGACAAATCGTGAATACGGTCCCCTTTTATAAATATAGATGATTTCGCTATGGTTTATTTTTTCCAATCTGGAATTAGTTTCTATTATATAAACCTTTTTTGCCACTACATCTATTTCATTAATAAGCCTTTTCACCAGACTTCCGATTTCCTCTGCAGCCTTGTCTTTGATTAAATAGTCAAACGCTTTCACTTCGTACCCTGCACGGATAAACTCGGAATATGCAGTCAGGAAAACTATGATTTCCTGTCCGTTTGACTCCCGCATCCTTTTTGCCAGTTCCATACCGCTCATTCCCGGCATTTCAATGTCTAAAAAGCATATATCATAGGCAGGCAGTTCTGCCGCAGCGCACTCGAAACTTAGGGCGTCATGGTATATCTGAATATCGCACTGCACGCCTTCTTTCTGAAAGCCCTGTTCCAGTATCCGCCTGAAATTCTGTATAAATTCCAGATTGTCGTCAATAAGCGCAATTTTAATTTTTCTCATGTTCAAAGTATACCACAGAAGAATTTATTTGTCTGAGGATGTCTGTAAAAAGCGGGATTTTGTGTGTTAAATGTGTGGAATTCACACTTTTTAGATTTTTAAGAATTTTACTGATGTTTCAAATTTACATTACAGGGGGATTAGTCATCCCCCTGCACATATTACCTATATACTGTAATTTACTTCCTTCCCAACACTGTTAAGTATAGCGCTCGCATTGGAAAGCTTAATCTCCAGAGAATAATCACCTCTGTATGCGCCTGAGTGTGAAGCAAGCATTGCTGCAACATTTTGATATTGACTGAATGCTGCATTTACTGCATTCTGGTCTCGCAAGTCCACTTTTTCAAACATCGTTCTCAGCGATTGTGCAAGCTCTTCATTGGTGGCACTTGGCCAAACCGAACCGTCTTTATACCTGATGCCATAAAATGCATCATCATTCGTGCTAAAATCATCACCGTGCGACAATAAATATTCCTGATCCGCTAAAATATAGGTATCCAAATATGCCTGCATACTTTGACTCAAGACCTTTTGTTGTTCCGATGTTAAATTTTCTGCTGCATAAGTATTAACTACATTATAGGCAACACCCAGTAATGCATACTCCATATAATCCATAAAACCGCCTTTTGCTATTGACGGGAGTAGATTAGTTGCTTTTTTGAGGATGGAACTGCATTCTTCAAACTCACTCTTACTAAACCGAGCACCTTCCAGCCAAATTACCATATTATCTTTCAGATTATCTTTTAAATAGGAAAAGCCTCCGTTCATAAAATCATAACTGCCCATTTTAATATTCTTGGGAGTTGACCGCTCTCTTTCCCTCTGTTCCTCTTCTTCTGCTCTTGTCAGCGGAATCAGCCATGCATCAAGTCCGCGAGCTTCCTTCTCTTCTCTGATTTTTTTAACATATTCGTCATGGTCTGTAATGTCTGTAGAAAGAAACAGTTCCTGTGACGGAAGCTTACCCTCTTCTTTTATCTTTTCCCATGCACTGCGTACCTGAGCATCTAATTCTTCCAGTGATGGCTTATGATAGGAATTCGCTATCAATTCCATCTCTTTCGCATTTTTTTCTTCATAATCATGCTCATAAGGATGTGCGTGATTACGATATTCATCATAATAATTATAATAGGCATTATATGGACTGTAATCATTATAATCATTGCGGTACAAAGATGGATTCGCAATAATGTTGCTGACGGATATTGACATGGCATAAACCCCCTTTAATTATCTTATTGGCTTTCAACCCTATCATATCATTTTCTTCCAAAAAATCCTGCTTTTTTCGAAAATGACATGAGTTTCTGCCGAAATTAGCACAAGTCTTTTAAATACAGAACAACATCCGCCTCAAAAATCTTATCATCATATTTTATGTCCAGTACGCCATGATTTTTTCCCACAATATCACGTACATTCTTTAGTCCCAGTCCATGCTTTCCACTTCCAACCTTCGTTGAAGATAATTTGCCCTCTTTTTCTATTAGATTCCCTTGATAGCAGTTTGCCACTTCAATATATAATACGCCCTTATCCTCTTCCATCTTAAACCGCAGGAACTGCTCTTTTGTCTGTTTGGAGGCATCAATGGCATTGTCCAGCAGATTTCCCAGAATAACCGCCAGCTCAAAGGAATATTCATCCAGATTCCGAAGATTCCTTATTTCTATCTCCACATTCTCCAAAGCGTTATTCGCATTTTCCAGCATATAATTCAATATTCCATCTATTTCCTTATTACCTGAACACACATATTCTTTCTCATTTGTCATCGAATTTTCCATTTTGTCCAGATAGTTCATCATTTTCTGCTCCTCGTTTCTGGCCGTCAATCTTCGCAATTCCTGTATATGATGGCGCATGTCGTGCCGCAGCGAACGCACTTTTTTCTGCGTTTGTTCAATAACTTCAAGCTGATTTCCATATATTTTGACCTGTTGCTCCAATCTCTCTTTTTCACGCAGTTTCTGATACATATCCATATATGTATGATATAGATAAAACGCGATAACATTTATGCCTAATATGCCTAAACTTTCTCCCATCATTACCCTTCTGTTTCCTAAGTTCGCCATGTCAAGAACATATAGCATAATAATGCCAAATATAGGTATTGATATGATAATGCCTGCCCCTTTTACATATTCCTGCTTCGCATGCTCTCCCAATATACGTTCAGCAACAAGTTCACAAATCAAAATAAACAAATCCGTTACAATAGAAAAAACCTGCGATGAGGCTTCTCTTATCCTACTGCCCATCAAAAGAAAGTATGCAAAATAATCACATACCATATTTACGCTGTATATAAGGATAGCAGCCGGAATTCTCTTGCGATTGCTTCCCTCATAGAGAAGCATTACGGCAAATATACATACAATATTTGTAATGAGATTAATAGTAGGGTTATGAAAAATCAGATAAACACCGATTGTGATGATATAAAAAAGAACATATCCGGCAAGCTCTATATATTTCTTCACACGCGGTACCGGGAAAAAAACTCTGACGAAACGCCAATTAATATAAATGCGAAACAGATTTGTTATAGATTCCAAAATCATATCATTAGGACTCATTTTAGCTGTCACGCTCCCTTTCTCTTTTGTCATAAATCATTTTTTCACGCACCTGATTTTTATAAGGTCTGCTAATATTCAGTATTCTGTCATTCGCCATTTTAAGGCGGTCATAACTATATTGTATAACATAATCCTGATTAACAATAAAAGATTTATGAATTTGTATAAAATGTTGGGGAAGCTTATTCAATGCATCTTTCAGCTTGCCGTAAAATTCTTTTTCTTCGTGAGATGTTACTATATGCACTTTCTTATTATCGCTATACAAATATAGAATATCCTCACATGCTTGTCTGTAATACTCATTGCCTGCCTGATATTCAAAAAAGAACCGCCGTCTCTCCATATTTTTCAAAAAGACGCAAATTACCCATTTCACCTCTTCATATGTAAGCGGCTTTACCAGAAAATCCATAGGCTGTAATTTAAAAAGATGCAGCGCATATTCCGTGTGATATGAAATATAGACAAGTGCAATTTTCCTATCATCCAGTTTGTCTCGTATATATTCCCCTGCATCAATTCCGTTTAGTTCCGAAAATTCTATATCAAGAAAAAGCAAATCGCAATGATTTGCCGCTTCCAAATAACCGCATAAACTCTCGCAGGAATACCATGTTTCCAACGTAAATGATATATTACATGTTTCCATAATTTTTTCAATAATATTCCCTAATTCTTTGCAGACATCTTTTTCATCATCACAAATACCTATATGGTACATCTCATTTCCTCTTATATGGTTATTTATACTTGTATGCCTACATTATTGCAATTTTCATTATTCGTGTCAATCAAAAATACTGATGGGGGAAATGTCGTATATAGCCGGTATAGCCTAATAATAAGTCAAACATATTGGCATTTGACTTTATAAATAATATATTTAACTCGAACTAAAAATGCGGATATCCGCAAAAATAATTCGAGATGCACTTATGGTTATTAAAATTGTAAAGAAGAGGAATAGAGAACCTATCCCTCTTCAATCTGTTGTATCTCTCTATTCAGATTAAGCATTCTCGTATCCAAATCCGATACGATTCTGGAACACTCTACCAACTGTTCCCTGATGTGGTCGGGCGCATTGCCCTCAAATTTATAATGAATTTTATGCTCTAAGCTCGCCCAGAAATCCATTGCAACCGTTCGTATCTGTATCTCAACCTTGGTATCCTCTATGCGGTCCGATAAGTATACCGGTACGGAAACCAACATGTGATAGCTTTTATATCCGCTCGGTTTGGGATTCACGATATAGTCCTTGACCGAAATCACGTTGATATCGCTCTGGCTGCTTATCATCTCCGCGATCTGATATATATCGGAAGTAAAAGAACAAATAACACGAACGCCCGCTATGTCATTTACATACCTCACCATGTTGCTGATAGTCGATTCATAACCGTGGCGTTTCAGTTTTTTGACAATACTTTCAGGCGTCTTAATACGCGATTTAAGATGCTCTATAGGATTGTACCTATGTACATGCTGAAACTCATCGTTAAGTATTTCCAGCTTGGTTGATATTTGTTTCAAAGCAGAATTATAAATAAGGGTTACTTCCTTCCAGCTGTCTATATCATTTCTGTCTATACCTATTTCCATCTAATTTCCTCCAGTGTTGCAATGAATGCAAAACATAACATACTCGGTAGTGGGGGAGACTCGCAAGCACGCGCTGTCGCGCTTATTGTCCGATTTCATCGGATGCTTGCTCGTTAATAACAGCAGAAAAACAAATGACGCTTAGCGTCGCTTGTTTTTCTTTGCTGTTATTATATTATATAGTATACCATAATCTCGGTTTGTGTTCAATTTAAAATGTGTATATTTCACAAAAATTTTACATATTTTTTACTTTTATTGTATATTTTACCAAGAAAAGATAAAAATAGTATTTACATTTGGGAGAATGCTTTGTATAGTGTTCATAGATAATTGCGATGTGTTAAAAAGGAGTACTGTTATGTTTCGTTTATGGGCTAAAGAATTTCACAATAATCATATGCTGAAAGATACCGTTATATGCGATGAAAGTAATGATACAAGAACGCATAAGATTTTTCATGCTTTGGACGAAGTATGCTATCAATTCGATTTGGGCAAGCCAATCTGGCTGGATGCCAATGTCCAGGGTTTCCAAAAACACAATAAGACTCGGTTTAGTCAGGATAATTTTATCGAGAGTATTGAGTTTGATTATTTGGAGATACAGGTGATTGAGGAGGACTAAAGAGTTTTCAAGACGGCCGTTGCGTCCGGTATCCACATCCTCACCGGAATATTTAGAAAATCCATTTGACGCAGCCAGGCACGAGAGAACATTTTGTGCAATCTGCCATCTCAGCTTATACTTCAAGAAATTCATAAAAATTTAGGAAAATATTTGTATATTCTCTATTGACTTTGCGCATTATATGAAGTAGTATTATATTGCATTACACATAGTTTTTAAAACTACATCATGTATTATATCGCAACACTACTATTAATAATTGACCTAGAAAGGATTGGTGAACCAATATGCAAATAACAATTCGTGAACCCGGAAGCGCCATTACCCATTTTATCGCTATGATGCTGGCTATATTTGCATCTACTCCGCTTCTGGTAAAAACAGCAACTACAGCTGATTCTACGGCTTTCAAGGCAATGGCTGTATTTATGCTCAGCATGATTGCTTTATATGGCGCCAGCACTCTCTATCACAGCATTACGGTAAAAGACCGGATTCTAAGAGTTTTCCGCAAAATCGATCATATGATGATCTTCGTACTTATTGCGGGCTCCTATACACCGGTCTGTCTGATTGTTCTTAATGATAAAATTGGATATACCCTGTTAGCCGTAGTCTGGGCTATTGCCATAATCGGTATGTTAATCAAGGCATTGTGGATTACTTGCCCGAAATGGTTTTCTTCCGTTATATACATTTCCATGGGCTGGGTCTGCCTGGGTGTCTTCAGACCGCTATGGAATATTCTGCCGCGCAGCGCTTTCCTTTGGCTTCTTGCAGGCGGTATCATATATACTGTAGGCGGAATAATTTATGCTCTGAAACTGCCCCTTTTCAATACTCTGCACAAGAACTTCGGCTCACATGAGATTTTTCATTTGTTCGTCATGGGAGGAAGTATCTGCCACTTTATTTTCATGTACTTATATGTAGCATAAGCGCAAGCCCGGCGGCCTGCGCTCATTATTTTTACTATATTTGCTATTCCCCTAATCCTCATATCCATTCGGATTATTGCTCTGCCATCTCCATGAATCGGCGCACATATCCTTTATGCCATACTGTGCTTCCCAGCCAAGCTCTCTCTTGGCTTTTTCTGCATTGGAATAGCAGGTTGCGATATCTCCCGGACGTCTGTCTTTAATCACATAAGGTATTTTCACGCCGGTAGCTTCTTCAAAGTTCTTAACTATATCCAATACGCTGTAACCCGTTCCTGTACCAAGATTATAGATGCACAATCCCGCTTTTTCTTCTATCTTTTTTAATGCCTTCACATGACCGACTGCCAAATCTACAACATGGATGTAATCACGCACTCCCGTTCCGTCTGGTGTGTCATAATCGTTGCCGAATACACCCAGCTCTTTTAATTTGCCGACCGCCACCTGCGTGATGTAAGGCATGAGGTTATTGGGGATACCATTCGGATTCTCGCCTATGGTTCCGCTCTTATGCGCTCCGATTGGATTGAAATATCTAAGAAGGATTACATTCCACTCCGGGTCAGCCTTCTGCATATCGGAAAGAATCTGTTCGAGCATGGATTTGGTCCAGCCATACGGATTCGTACATTGTCCTTTCGGGCACTCCTCTGTTATCGGAATAACAGCAGGGTCACCGTATACTGTAGCTGAAGATGAGAATATTATATTCTTTACATTATGCTTTCTCATCACATCCACCAGCGTCAGAGTTCCCGCAATATTATTCTCATAATACTCCCACGGTTTAGCTACGGACTCACCCACTGCCTTAAGTCCGGCAAAATGTATACATGAATCAATCTGCTCTTTGTCAAATACTTCTTCCAAAGCAGCCCTGTCCAAAATATCTGCGCGATAGAATTTCACCGCTTTACCTGTGATTTTCTCTACTCTCTGCAACGATTTTTCACTGGAATTGACTAAGTTGTCAACTACTACAACATCATAGCCTGCATTCTGCAGTTCCACCACCGTATGGGAGCCAATATATCCTGCCCCGCCTGTTACTAAAATTGCCATAAAAACGCCTCCTTATTTATTTTGATATCATTTATCATTAACATTATACTATTGCAATACCAATTACAGTTCTATTCCATTCTCTTTGCACAGCGCCCTTGCGCTTTCTACGGAATCCACCCCTGTTTTATTTTTGATAGGAGCAAACTCGTAGTTTCTTACTACCTCATAGGGCAGACAGGAATCCAGTTGATATACCATATCCAGTACGAGCTGTTCAAACTTGCAGCCGTTCGGTTCTTCCGGCTTCACCGTTTCACCCTTTTCATTCAGATACGGAATCTTCTTTTCCACTACATGCAGCGGCAGCTTCTTTGCCACTATTTCCTCCAAATCTTTCTCTCTGAACAGATAATTCAGAATAACGCCGAAATTATATGCAGGTTCACCGTTTGCATCTTTGGTATTCATAAGTTCTTCTGTCAGTTCATAGTATTCAACGATTGACGGCCTGCCGTCTTCCAGACACATCACGCCGATTTTCTCATCCGGCGCATTCTTGCGCACCACTTTTGCTCCTACGGCACAATTCTTCCGTATCGTCGCGCCCACGAAACATGGGTCGGCAATTCTCTGCAGCACGTTATCCACCGCAAAGACATTCAGCCATTCAATCCCTTCCTTACGAATCTTATCAACTACGCCCCATTTCATCATGGATAAGAACCAGCCTCCGTTACCGTTAGGAGATGTGGACATCTTACTCTTTGTTTCCATGTAGACCTTTCCTTCATAGTCCGACGCAGGCGCCATATCCTGCATGAAAAATGTGATATATTCCTTATTATAGCCAAAATAATTTTTTTCTTCAAAAAAGCGGGTTGTCGTTTCATGGTTCTTGTCGCTTGTCATGATAAATAAGTGAATCCAAGTACCCGTCAAATGCACCACATCAAGCAGATTCTCAATCAGGCGTTCAAAAATATACACTTCTTTAGTAATGCCTATATTGTATACTCCTTTAGGCGCGTCGGAACCAAGCCTCGTACCCATACCGCCCGCCAGAAGGACTGCACCCACCTTTCCGGCTTTGATTGCATCTATGCCGGCAGACGTAAATTCTTCCTTGTTTGCTTCAATCTCAGGAAGCTGCATTACCGCAAGAGGCGTTATTTTTCCTCTTTCATCCGGCTCATTCCTATGCGAGCATAATGCCAGCACTTCCATATCCGTATCCTCTATCTGCTGCAACAGTTCTTTTTGTTCATCAGATGTCAGCTCGTCATAATATTTCAGGACATGAAGCTGACCGTATTTTTCCAGTTTTGCATACGCTTCATTATAATTCATCACTTATATACCCCCTGTACCACACTTGCGCTTATTGTATCATATTTCCGTAATTCTCTCAATAAAAATCGTCGCCGGAAAGAGACGATAGAATTATAAAAAATTAGTTTGACATAACCCCAAAAGTATCATATACTAAATAAACATTAATTTTAAACTCTTTGCACTGCTAACTGCCTGAAGGCAGCATATATACAGTACAAACTGAGCAGGCGGCAGGATTTTCAGGTTCTGTTAAGCCGGGTTACGCTTTGTAACAGCAGATTATGAACATCTGTGGGACAGTAGTTACTACTATTGCTCTACAGGTGTTTTTTAGTGCCGATAGGAAATGTCCGAAGTTTATTGGAGGTATACATACATGGAAAATCAAAAACCGGCAGAACAATCTATGCAAAACCTCACACATGAAAAAAGTATAAAAGATAATCCGGCATACAGAGTTTCCGCCGTAAGCATTATTGTGAATCTGGCGCTTTCTCTGCTTAAGCTGATAAGCGGTATTATCGGAAAATCAAGCGCCATGGTTTCTGATGCAGTTCACTCAGCCTCGGATGTGTTCAGTACNTTTGTAGTGATTATAGGCGTTAAAATGGCGGGAAAGAAAGCAGACCATGAGCATCCTTACGGTCACGAGCGGATGGAGTGCGTCGCAGCCATTATTCTTGCCATGCTGCTTGCAATTGTAGGCGTCGGTATAGGTATGACAGGNGTTAAGAAAATAGCNGCCGGTAATTATGACGAATTAGCTATCCCCGGTCTGCTTCCGCTTATCGCTGCCGTGATATCAATTGTGGTAAAAGAGTGGATGTTCTGGTATACTAGAGCNNNNGCNAAAAANATNAANTCCGGAGCGCTGATGGCAGACGCATGGCATCATCGNTCCGANGCGCTTTCGTCAATCGGTTCATTTGCAGGTATTTTATTTGCAAGAATCGGATATCCGATCATGGACGCAGTTGCCGGCGTAATTATNAGTTTGTGCATCCTCAAGGTCTCCTATGATATATTTAAAGACGGGCTTGATAAAATGGTAGACCACAGCTGCGANAGCGAGACAGAGCAAAAAATACGTGATGCAGCCCTGAATGTTCANGGAGTACAAGGAATAGACGATTTAAAAACACGACTTTTTGGCGATAAGATTTATGTTGATGTTGAAATTCTTTTAGACCGGAATTTGACATTAGGAAATGCCCACATGATTGCAGAACAGGTGCATGACGTCATTGAAAATGACTTTACCAACTGCAAACATTGCATGGTCCACGTTAATCCTACGGAAAATTAAAATTTCGGGTTATAATGTACTAAGCAGCATAAGTATAGATTTATCAGGGAGGCAGTCTAAATATTATGGAAAAGGATATGACAAAAGGAAGCCCTATGAGGCTTATTCTTGAATTTGCGATTCCCCTTCTGTTTGGGGCGCTTTTTCAGCAGTTCTACAGCATGGTCGATGCTATTATAGTCGGGCGGTATCTGGGCGTAAATGCTTTAGGCGCCGTGGGCGCGACCGGTTCGGTCAATTTCCTGATCATCGGATTCTGTATGGGCGTATGCAGCGGCTTTGCCATTCCGATTGCGCAGGAATTCGGAGCGGGAAATGAGAAAAATCTGCGTAAATATGTAGCAAACAGTGTATGGCTCTCGATTGTTTTTGCAGTAGTCATGACGATTGTCGTTGTGCTGCTCTGCCGTCCTATCTTAAGCCTGATGAGAACGCCAGAGAATATCATAGACCAGTCTTACAGTTACATAGTAATTATTTTTATGGGTATTCCGATTACCTATCTTTACAACATGACAGCGGCTATCATCCGTTCTCTCGGAGACAGCAGAACTCCGGTTATTTTCCTTACGATGGCTGCGCTGCTCAATATCGTACTGGATCTGCTCTGTATCAGAGTATTTAACTTAGGAGTTGCCGGAGCTGCGATTGCGACGGTAATATCACAGGCTGCTGCCGGTATATGCTGCCTCATTTTTATGAAGAAAAAATTTAAGATATTGCAGCTTGGCAAAGAGGACTGGATGAGAGATAAGAATTTTATGTTGAAATTGTGCAATATGGGACTGCCTATGGGACTGCAATATTCCATTACGGCAATCGGCAGCATAGTTTTGCAGAGCGCCGTCAACGGAATCGGCTCCGATGCGGTTGCAACAGTCACCGCCGGCAGCAAACTCAGCATGTTCTTAGTCTGTCCCTTTGATAATATGGGATCTGCAATGGCAACCTATGGCGGACAGAACGCAGGCGCAGGTAAACTTGAGCGAATCGGTAAGGGTTTGAAGGACTGCGTCATTCTTGGTGCCGCTTATTCCGTCATTGCACTTGGAATTGTAATGTTTTTCGGAAAAAATCTGCTATTGCTCTTTCTGGACAGCAGCGAGACGGCAATCTTAAACAATGCGCAATGGTATCTGATGATGAACGCCTTCTTCTATTTTCCGCTTGCACTTGTTAATATAGTGCGGTTTCTGATTCAGGGCATGGGTTATAGCAGATTGGCTGTTTTTTCAGGATTTTTTGAAATGGTGGCAAGGGGGTTGATGGGCTTTGTGGTTGTCCCCGCTCTGGGATTTTCCGCAGTCGGGTTTGCCAATCCTTTAGCATGGATTTTTGCGGATATATTTCTGATTCCTGCGTATTTGTTTGCGCGGAAGGATATGGCAAAGCGGCTTAACAGTATCCGCTAAGCACAAACTTAGGAAAAATAAACAAGAGCGGGGCTCACCGCAAGCGAAATCGCACCGCCCTTGTTTATTTTCCCTAAGTTCTGGTATTGAAAGAGAACTTCAGTAATGGGTGAGGTGCAGTATATGTCAGTTACAATTTTTACTATGACACATAAGAAATTTGATGAGCCATCCGATAGGATTTATATGCCTTTGCAGGTGGGGCGGGCTTGTGGTGAAGATTTGGGGTATCCGGGGGATAATACCGGGGATAACATATCGGATAAAAACTGTTTTTATGGAGAGCTTACGGGGGTGTACTGGGTCTGGAAAAATGTGAGNACATCCGATTATGTAGGNATCTGTCACTATAGAAGGTATTTTTGTACCGAAGAGGGAAGGATTCTGAATGAGAATGANTATCTCCAAATCCTGAAAGAATACGATATCATCACATCTAAGAAGCTTAAGCTNAATTATTCGTATTATGACGGTTATGCAAGNGACTANAATATTTTTGATNTGNATACAACGGGTGAAGTCATCCGTGAAAAGTATCCTGAATATTACGATAATTTTAATANGCTTGTTCATGGAAACGGTACTTATTTCGCCAATATGATGGTAGCGGATAAGGCTCTGTATGATGAGTANTGCGAATGGCTTTTTTCNATTTTCGATGAGGTAGAGCAGAGAATCGANGCAAGCGGTTATGATGATTACCATAAACGGGTATTNGGCTTTATTTCGGAATTTTTACTGCTCGTCTGGGNAGAAACCAAAGGANTNAAAGTTTATGAATGTAAAGTCGGCATGACTACCGAGAAATATGAGACTAAGCAGATGAAGGAAAAACTNGCTGATTTTTTCATGAAAAANGATTTAGCCGGAGCAAAAGAATATTTCCTGAAGGAATTGGAAAAAAGACCGGACGTACTGATGGAGGCCTCAGATATTACCGGAGAACTCAAAGTATCCATGCAGGTAATCGCAGTATGTGAACTGGAAAGNCAANAATATGACANCAGTGTCATTGATAAGATACAGAAATTTGACGAGCTTATGCACTACTTCAACAGACTNAATGAAGTNATNAATGCTTTCCGTATGGGNAATGNNCAGGAAGANGATATACNATTNNTNAAACTGTCANNAGTGTCAGATATAGCCATAGAAGCCTCNGCCAGACTTTTCTGCACAGAAGANACGGNATTGACACGTGTAATTGAAANAATNAAAAACTCTNTTCNNTGACAGCCTNTNACNGACATCCGACTTAAGTTAAAGAACAAGCTATAATTACTTAGTCAACAGATTTACGTCTCTGAGAATATCCATGCGGCGCTCCCCTGTCTCCCATATGATAACGTCCGCATCGTACTTTTCCACCATATCCATAGTAAACTGCGACGTATCAATCCAGTGTACCTCACTGTAATAGCCTCCCGCTATCATTGAGAGAAATCCTGAGAATGAATCACCTACCACGAGCGCAGTCTCATCCCTGTATTGGGAGGTGTCTGCTGTGGATAAATCAAACGAATACACCGTATCAATACTGTATTTATCTGCAACATCGCCAATTAACGCCAAATCTCCTGCGTAGGCTTCTGAGTGTATATCAAATTTCACCGAATCCAAGTCAGCATAAGTTCCATACGCTTCTTTAAAGATTTCCTGCAGCCCAATAAATGCGCCTTTCTGATTCCAGTGCGTATCAGTTGCATAATAAACCTGATGATTTTCCTTCACATCGAGAAACGCCTGTTTCGGATAAATAAATACCAAATCAGTCTTCTCCCTTATATAGTTCGCCACCTGCTCTCCTCTTGACACTTCATCTACTCTTACAATTGTGTCAGGCATATACTCTGCGTAAATAATTTCCTTATTGGGAACGGTAATAACATAGAAATCAACTCCCAACTCCTTTAAATAGTTCCTCGTCTCTGTCAGATTTAAAGTGATTTGTATCAAATCATTACTCGAATAATGATTGATACCCATATAATCCCAAATTGGATGACCGTCGTCCTCCCTCTTGTAAAAAAGCCACTTATCTTTACCAATCAAAAGCTGTGTAGAGCCAATATAAGAGTTCCCTGTCATAAGCATAGTCAATCCGGCATTCATCTTGATAAGACTCTTCCTAAGAAACATTCCTTCGGTAAAGTTATTCAAATCATTCCTCAGAACTATAAACCCATTCTCCTCAGGATTTTCAGATGATGTATCTTCCTGCTCTTCCGCCTCCGTATCAATGTCATCATCATTTCGTAATGCACCGTTATTTTCCAGTACATCACGCTCTTCTGACGAGTCGTTCTCACTTTCGGGAAGAAAGTTCTTTACAACCGTTGCCGCAGGCATAAATAATATAAATATCAGGAATATTATCGCTATATATTTGTCGCGTTTTTTCATATTCTAGATTCCACCTTCTTTAGAAATTGAAATAAATAAACGGATTATACGCATTGTTACTGATAAAAGATACCGATATTATAAGCACCGCCACAATACCGGCTGCATAAACTACATGCCATGCCTTATATTTATCTAACTTCTTGTCGAGCCACGGGATAACGGGCGCACAGCTGATAAATGCGATGATAAAATAGAACCAGTTCTGCGCTATATATGCCCCCACAGCATTTTCATACAATCCTCTGGCTCCTATACCAAACATCGCTTTTATATAGGTGAATGCCGCACCCAGCCCTGTTGAACGGAAAAAGACAAGACCGAACATAAAAGCAAGAATGGTATAGATATGCCCCCACCATGCTTTATTATTTTTAAGACCGATAAACTTTTCAAAAGTCAAAATCACGAAAAAGAGCAGTCCCCATGCGATAAAAGTCCAGTTAGCCCCATGCCACAACCCGGTAAGCAGCCATACTGCAAATATATTGAATATCTGTCTTGGTTTAGATACCCTGCTGCCGCCAAGCGGAATATACACATAATCACGGAACCATGAAGAGAGTGAAATATGCCATCTTTGCCATAATTCCGTTACAGACGAAGCCATATACGGATAATTAAAGTTCTCCTTAAAATGAAATCCAAACATCATGCCAAGGCCTATCGCCATATCCGAATATCCTGCAAAATCAAAGAATATCTGTAAAGTATATGAAATCAGACCAAGCCATGCCATAGCCGCGGAAGCATGAAAGCCTCCTTCGTTAATCAACAAATCAAAAACATAATCGGCTATGACCGCCATATTATTTGCGATGATAACCTTTTTTCCAAGTCCGATACAGAATCTGGTAACTCCGGCGGAAAAGTCTTCAAAGTTTTCTACCCTGTTCTCTATCTGCTCCGAAATAGTTTCGTATCTGACAATAGGACCTGCAATCAACTGAGGGAAAAACGAAACATACAAACCTACATGCAGAGGATTCTTCTGTACCTTACCCTCTCTCCTGTATACATCAACAACATATGACATCGCCTGAAATGTAAAAAAAGATATACCGATAGGCAGCGCTACCTCCGGCACAGGAATCTCCGTATGAAGGAATCTGTTAATCTGCAATACTGTAAATACACTGTACTTAAACCATCCCAGAATACCGACATTAGTAATAACCATAAGCGTCAATACTGCCATTACGCCCTTTTTATTGTCACGCAGCCTGTCTGCCAGAATACCGAAGAACCAGTTCAATAAAATAGTGCATATCATTAAAATCACATGCTTCGGCTCTCCCCACGCATAAAAAAACAGGCTGGCAGCCAGCAGAAATATGTTTTTCAAATCCTTAGTCTTACGCAGCAGCGCATAGTAGATTACCAGTACGCACGGTAAGAATATAAACAAAAAAACCTCACTTGAAAAAACCATGTCGGACTCTCCATTAATAAAGACCATATAATAAGTAAACCATTGTTCTTATAATATCGCACCAAGGCATTTTTTACAAGTAAATAAAATCTTATGCTTCATTCCTCTTTTATTCTAAACTCCGCATAAGGAATAGTTATGTACTGCGCTCCACTCGCATAATCAGCAAGTTCGTAAACATCATAGTGTATACCGATGCCCTCAGCTGTCAGGTAAAAACGCTCAGTCTCCTGTGCTATCCCCTCTGCACCCGACGAAAACCCGCACATTTCCAAATAGTTTGAAACGATTTCCTCGACTTCTTCCTCCGTATTATCTACAAAATCCAAAATGGTAATGCGCTCTCCCGTCCTTCTGTCAAACACGTAAAAATCATTCCAATATATACCGTGCGCGCCCGGAAACCAGTAAGAATATCCTGACACATCCACCACAAGATATGCTTCGCTTAGATAAGTTATTGAGATGCTTATCTCTTCATTACTTTGTTCCGCAATAAGCCTCCTCTGTTCCTGCTCTTCCATGTCCGGATATTCTTCGGAAAACCATCCCCTTTCCCAATCCGTCTCAAAGTCCTGGCAGAACACCTCATTGTCCTCTTCAAGCTCATCTTCACACTCCCGATACACTTTATCTAAAAATGCGTTGATTTTTCTGTCTGCACTTGTCTGCTCGTACAGATACAGTTTGTCAAACTGCGTCGGCAGGGCAATCACATCGCCTTCCGGTCCTGTTTTTACGCTCTCTATATAGCTGATTTCTTTAGACTTATCCTCATAATACAAACATACCAGCTGTGACTGCACATTATCTACATTTTGCTCTGCCTCTGCAAGCGGTAACCTGCATATGCCCTCGCCCTGCTTAGCCTCTGCAAGCGGCAGTCTGTATATTCCCTCGTCCTGCTCCGACGCAGCACAATAGTATAGGTAATCTCCAAATACATAAAAGCGATTGCCGTAAAAATTCTCCGGGTGTTCTTTAAAATAATGTTCACCTTCCATGGAAAACAAACATATACGCTCTCCTTCCCATGTTATCCGGTAAAGCGACCACACACCCGGCTGCTCTTCTGTTTCTCCTTCCATCCATGATTCAAAATACATACCGTTTTCGTCATAGTTACAATAAATAAGTGCCCGGTCAGACTCATACCATGTCTCCCATTCACTCTCCTTTTCCAGTCCACGCCGCCATATATTATTGTCGGCTTTGAAAAATAAAGAATCATGAGTAAGCAGCATGTAGTTGTCATAACGTATTTCTTCCGGCAAACCTGCCGTCATGTTTTCCATGGCTCCGCTTTCCATATCCACACGGAACAGCCTGTCATGTTCCTCGCTGCACACAAAGAAATATCCATAATTTTCCGCACAGTAAGGAAGCGATGGAAAGTCCCAGTAAGGATAGTGGTGTGAGCTTGTATCAAGTACATGAAACCCTTCCGGTATCATTCCATAAAGAGTGTCCTCCACATCTATCAGCTCCACGCCACCCTCTGTCTTTATCCGGTAACAGGCTGCTGTATCGTCATGAATCAGGTAAAGTATATCTTTCTCTATGTCCATCGCTGTATATTCTCTATAATATTTGGGCACACGATCCTCATAGCGGGTACCTGCATCCGGTACATTTTCGTCCAGCACTGTAAGCTCCGTCCCATCCTTTTTTACACGGTAGAGAATGCTCTTTTTTCCGTATGGACTGATATCCGGTACTTCCAGAAAATATATATACTCCCCATCCATGCAAAACAGCCTGCCGTCCTGCTCAGAAAGCGCCTCATACAACACTTCACGCTCCAGCGTATCCGCATCATACCGTGCCAGCACGCCGCCCCAGTAGCCGTAAATATATCCGTCATCCTCCTGTAGAAGTTTTCCGGTATCATCCCTAAAATAAGGCACGCCGGAAAAAGAGCTGCGCTCTGACAAAATGCGTAAGCTCTCCGTAAAAGCGCTTTCCTGCATCTTCCATGCTTTACGCAAGAATTGCCTCTGCCCGATGGCAAGCCCTGCGCCCGCCGAATCAGCTCCTTTCCAAAAAACCGCTGCCAGAACCGCAGTCAAAGCCACTGCACAAACAATTATCCACCGCACCGTTTTTTTCCACATGATAATACCCATGCTCCTTCCCAACCTGCCCTCTTTTGCATTATTTCACAATCAACTGACATTTTTATTATCGTACCAGTTTTCTTTCCGGACCGCAACCAATTCACGAACCGCACGACTTATAACGTTTTACTCCAAATCTCCATACAAAATTACAAACAAACAAAAATACAATAATTCCAATCGGACAAAATGCCAGATGCCGGTTATTTGTTTTTCCCAAAAGAAATTGCAAAGGATAATACTGAATCAATGTATATGGAATAACATAAGTGCAGAATCGCAGGATTCCTTTTCCATAAATATCCAGTGGATACTTGCCATGTGTTTTCGCCCCGTATGTAAGAACATTCATCAAAGAAGTATCCTCAATAGAGAAGAAGCAGACACTTGCTTCCAGCATGAACAGCCCTATAAACAATAACGTTCCGCCTATAATCATGGCTGCCATTGTCCAGACAGTCATTATATTCCATGTTATCTGACTGTGCCTGATTCCCAGCACAAGTGTAATAATGGCAGTAAATAAAGGACCGGTTCTTCCCACTTCAAATCTGCTTCCTATTACCTGAAGAATCAGACTGCATGGTCTAAGCATCATACGGTCAAATTCGCCCGCCCTCACCATTCCTGAAAACACTTTAAATCCATTGCCAAACAATTCTGCAAATGTAAATGACATTTGAATGATAGAAAAACACAGTAAAACGTCTCCGTAGGTATATCCTTTTATCTGCGTAAGGTCTGTAAATAAGAATTTAATCGCAATAAGTTCACAAAACGCCAAAATAAACCGCGCAATAATCATCAATAAAAAAGACAGTTTATATTGCATTACGCTTTGCGTGCAGACAGAGGCGTACTTAATATACAATTTCAAACTGCCTTTAATTTTAATAAAAATCTTCATTCTTATAACTCTGCTCCTTTCTCAGCCTGCGGGCTTGTACCATTAAGCACAAATATGCTAATTTACAATTGTGCAATCACAACTTTTCAATTTATCCGCCCTGTACTATAACTCTTTTCTCCGCCTGTTTCCATATTACGACGCCCAGAAACATCAAAATCGCCAGCCAGAAAATCTGTCTCAATATACACTGATATATTTCCTCTCCGACAAGATCCCCGCTGTATATCCGAAACGGAACATTCTGCATATAGGCAAACGGAGACATTTCCACTAAAAACAAAAATTTTTTCGGAAAAAACGGCAATGGTATAACATTTCCCGAAAGGAAATCTACCGCTCCTGTCAATACCATTCTCCATCCCTGGGGCGAAATAGTAAAAAAGCACAGCATATAGACAATCATACAAAATGTGATTGTTATCCCCATCGCTAAAAATAAGGTCAACAGAAATAATAAGAAAGAAATACCGTTGACCGGAAGAGTCATTCTGTAGGGATCAGGCATTAGAAACGCACAAAACAATACGGGAATACACCTCATAATTGCCTCCGCGATTCTTGCTCCGGTCGTCCTTGAAAACCACATGGAATAAATTGACACCGGACGGCACAGTTCATATGCAATGTTTCCGTTTATTATCATCGCAAAAAGGTCATTATCCGCCGCCCATGTATTAAATAGGACCAGCAATGCTTCTTTCAACCAGATGTATGTCACGATGGAAGAATAATCCATCGGCAGATTACCCCCGGAAGCTTCTGCAATTGCTTTGTACGCCAGACACTCCATCAACCCCCATATAAGCTGTGTCGTCAGAGCCGTGACAGATGCCATGCGGTATTGGAGCCCGGTGGCAAATCGCAGTTTAAAAAAACAATAATATTTTTTCATATACGCCTCCTACATAATATTCAGTTTTTTATATAGACCGGCAATAATGTGGTCAAGGTCCGTTTCGGAGCTTCCGCCTTCTGATTCCGTAACTTCTGTTTTCACTGCCCCTGCTTTCACTGCTTCCGATTCCACATTTCCCGCTTCAATACGTAAATCTTCCAACGTGCCATCCAGCAGCTTCTGTCCCTTTCCAATCAAAATCACACGATTGGTAATCGCTTCAATATCCTGCATATCATGTGTTGTTAAGATTACTGTGGTTTTATGTTCTTCATTCATCTTCTTTATAAAGTCACGGACTGCAATCTTAGACACCGCATCTAATCCAATCGTCGGTTCGTCCAAAAACAGCAGCTTGGGCTCGTGCAAAAGAGACGCAGCGATTTCGCAGCGCATACGCTGCCCCAATGACAACTGCCTTGTGGGCGTTTTCAATATATCCTCCAGATTTAAAAGCTGCGTCAGTTCATCCAATTTGTTGCGGTATCTCTGTGCAGGTATGGAATAAATTGCCTGTAAAAGCTCAAACGAATCCACAACCGGAATATCCCACCACAATTGTGAACGCTGTCCGAAAACAACGCCTATCTGCCTGACATATTCTTTCCTGTCCTTCCACGGCACCTGACCGTTTACCAGACATGTTCCGCTATCCGGTGTCAATATTCCGCTTAAGATTTTGATTGTAGTGCTTTTGCCTGCTCCGTTTGGACCGATATAACCCACCATTTCGCCATCATTTATGGAAAAACTTATATTGTTTATGGCACTAATCGTGGTGTGCTCTCTTTTGAAAAGCGATTTTATCGCGTTGCCGAACCCGGACTCACGTCTGGCTACCTGATAGGTTTTACAGATATCATTGAATTCTATCAAAATAAATTCCTCCTTGTATTAGAATTTATCAGCTGATAAAAAAATTTTATCAGAAATATAAAAAAAGAGTAGACTTGTAATTATTTTTCTGGTAAACTATATAATTAGCTACTGCCTAAAAACAGAAGCATAAAAAAACAAATATAAAACCGAGAGATTTAACCTAATCCCTCGGTCTTTTTTATTTATTATTAATTATTCAATCTCCTATCTTCTATCACTGCATCTTAATATGCCTAACAGTTCTAAGACAATCGAAGCAATCTGTAATACCAATGTGATAATATGCGGAACATAGTCCTTTGTAAGTAGTGAAACGCTTAGTAAAAGCATCCCTATCGGAAGAAATACCGAAATATTTTTTCTTCGTGACACATTGACGCCCTT
>JAAUZS010000075.1 GCA_014804495.1 Lachnospiraceae bacterium | reverse complement strand
TAAGCATAGTACTCTGTGCTGTTATCCAGATTTCTGGTAAATCCGTCAACACTTGAAATGCAGCCACGGGAAAAACCCGCGGAAAGCATTTCCTCCGCAAGATAATCCGCAATAAAGGCGTTTTTCATCCAATAAAAATCAATAAAGCTTTCAATTTCATTCTCTGAGGCAAAATTCAGATACTCGTCGGCTACTCTAAGACAAATCCTGTTATCTCCTAACAGCTCCAAATCTATCATCCGCTCATCATTGGCGAATACGGCTATCGCCTTATAAAAATCCGCCACTTCCTGATTCTTACGGGGATCATACTCCTGCGCCTGATATTCTTCCGTGCAGTAGAATAAGCCGTCATATTGTTCATATACAGGCGCCAGATATAACTTTCGGTCTCCTGACTCCTTAATCAGTGAAAATGCGTTATATAAAACATCATCAACCGCCATTTCCTCATTGGGATGCCTGCTGATGTAGTACATATTATGGACATTCTCATATTCTACATCATTTGTAAACATCTTGAATGCATACTCTGAGGCTTCGGTATAGCGTGCAGTAAGCGCCTTATTCTCCGCTGTTGCAGAAGTATCTCCTTCTCCCAGACAATACAAAAATACAAAATCTTCACTACAGTTTAATTCGGAAGAAATGACTTCAATTTCGGTCCAGCCGGCATCTTTTGATGACAGGTTCGCTACGCCATAAGCAATAAAAAATGCTCCTATTATCAGAAATACAGCTGTCAGAATCAGTCTCAACCGCTTGTGTTCATCGGAAAGCTCAATCTTATCTACCGGTTTAGGATGAGGAAGGTCTCTCCCTTTGCCTCCGCTTCTGGTTTCCCTCAAATCAAATCTCCTATTCAAATTTGAAAATTGCAATTATCTATGTTATCACACCACTGCCAACAATATCAACAACAGGAATAACACAACAATCACGCCTAACGTAATCAGTCCGGCTATAGCTCCGCCCTTACATGCCTTGTAGTTGCGGATATGATTGATGCGCTTGAAGATAAAGGCAGCAATCAATCCCGGTATCGGCAGGAAGAAAGATAAAAGCTTATAGAGGAAACTGCCGGTATCATGAATAGGCGGAAGTTGTATTTCATCCTCAGAGGCCGCCGTTTCCTGCACACTGTCCGTAACTTTAGAACCGGAAAAATCAATGGTAATGGACTTAACAGGCTCTTCCTTATCCCTGATGGCTTTATACTCCTCAATTTCTTTTTTACTGCCATATACATAATGATCATGACCGATGTTGACAAGCTCCGGCTCTTCGTTACTGTAATCATGTATAGAAGGATCATAAGTATAGAGCACTTTATTTTTCTCCAGCTTAGGATCCGGAATCGGAATAGCCGAAATCAGGGAGTGTGTGTAAGGATGCAGCGGGTAGTTAAAAAGTTCCTCGGACTCTGCAATCTCTACGATTTTTCCCTTATAAATAACGCCGATACGGTCTGAAATAAACCGTACAACGGAAAGGTCATGGGCGATAAAGAGATATGTAATCCCTTTTTCACGTTGGAATTTCTTCATCAGGTTCAGTACCTGTGCACGAATAGACACATCCAGCGCTGAGATAGGCTCATCCGCCACCACCAGCTCCGGCTCCATAACCATAGCACGGGCAATACCGATACGCTGACGCTGTCCGCCGGAAAATTCATGAGGATATCTGGTCAGATGCTCCGGCAGAAGTCCTACTTCGCTAATCATTTTTTCCACCTTTTGCTGACGGTCCGCTTTACTCGTATAGAGATGGAAATTGTACAGTCCTTCGGAAATAATATAATCTACCGTCGCTCTGTCATTCAAAGAAGCGGCAGGATCCTGAAACACCATCTGAATATTACGAATTACCTTACGGTCCAGCGCACGGGGAATTTTCCCTGAAATCCGGACACCTTTATACAGGATTTCACCGCCCGCCAGAGGATTAACTCGAATTACAGCCCGTCCTACGGTAGTTTTTCCTGAACCGGATTCTCCTACCAGGGAGAAAGTTTCTCCTTTATAAATATCAAAGGAAGCATTCTGTACGGCTTTGACCGCATTATCTTTTTTTCCGAAAGTAATATCAACGTTCTTAACCGACAGCAGGATTTCCTTTCCGTTTTTATCAAGAGGTCCGTGTTCAGGAAAAGAAGTCGCGGTATTTGATTTTGAATTTGTATTTGTATTTGACACAATCACACCTCCTGAATATTGTATGCATGCAATAGCCGCTCATGAAGACCATGAATTATCTCCGGCTTCTCAATTTTCGGAGCATCGGGATCTAAAAGCCATGTCTTGGCAAAATGCGTATCGCTGACCGAAAACATCGGCGGCTCCAACAGTGTATCTATTTTCATGCAATATGGATTTCGGGGTGCAAAAGCATCTCCCGTAATTTCATTATAAAGTGAAGGCGGCGTACCGGTAATGGAATACAGTTCGCTATTACGCTCCGCCAGCTGAGGCAGTGAGGATAATAACGCCCATGTATAAGGATGGCGCGGATCATAGAATATATCTTCTACCGTTCCCAGCTCTACAATCTGTCCACCGTAAACAACCGCCACTCTATCGGCAATATTTGCCACAACTCCGAGGTCATGCGTAATAAATACAATCGTATAATTAAATTCCTTCTGTAAATCCTTGATAAGCTGTAAAATCTGTGCCTGTATGGTTACGTCCAGCGCAGTAGTCGGCTCATCACAAATCAGAATCTTCGGCTGGCAGGAAAGCGCAATAGCAATAACAATACGCTGGCGCATACCGCCTGAATACTGGAATGGATAATCATCATAACGGGCAGCCGGATTCGGAATGCCTACTTTATGCATAAGCTCTAAAGCCTGAGCTCTTGCCTGCGCTTCCGGACAGTTCTGATGCTTCATAATAATGGAAGAAATCTGTTTTCCAATCGTAATAATAGGGTTTAAGGATGTCATGGGATCCTGAAAAACAGTAGCGATTTTCTTTCCACGAACCTGAGCCCAGTCCTTGGGAAACTGCATATAAGCTAAATCCAGGATACAGTATCCAACCAATTCGCTGCTTGTTTCGCTGACATATTTTACCCTTGGCGCAATTCCGTCGTAAATACTGTTATGCTGCGCCTCATCATTCCAGTCGATTCCAAGCTTCATTGCCTCTTTAAAGGATTCCATCAGTTTTTTCATTATTTTTCTACGGCGTATTAAGTCGCCTCTGGCAACAGACAGATATATCTCTTTCGCCAGTTTATCATTTCGTTCCGAAACACCTTTAGAGAGTTCTTCNTGAATAAGCTTGTCATATTTCTNCTTTAAGTTCCGCTTCACGTTTTGCATACTGCTCATTATACTTCGTATCATGTTCNGCNGCTTCTTTTTTCTTGCGGATTTCCTCTTTATGCTTTGCTTCCAGTTCTTTAATCTGCGCATCCAGTTTGGAAATCGTTTCCTGNGCTTTCNTGAGCTCTTCTTTGTCTCTGGAGCGNTCCAGCGCTGTCTTATGGTTATAAACCTCTGTCCGCTGGAACCTAAGCTCTTTTAGTTCTTTTTCCTGAGCCGCTTTCTCTTCTTCACTGATTTCATAACGGTCCCTTTTCTCTGCTTCCAAGGCAAGGATGTCACGATATACTAAAGCACCCGGCTCCAGCTTCGAAAAAGCATCCAGTTTTTCCTTAATAGAAGCTATACTGCGGCGCGCACTGTCATTCAGCTGTGCACGTGTATCCGCAAGTTCGTCATCATGGAATACAATATGTCCGTTGCTGACATATCCATTGGAATCCAGCATTCCGGCAAAAGTTTTGGTAAAAACGGATTTACCGGAACCTGACTCACCTACAATGGCAATGGACTCATTCTCATATATATCAAGGGATATCCCCCGAATAGCCTTCAGNGTACGCCCGCGGACACGGAATTTAACATCCAGATCCTTGACAGATAACAATACTTTTTTATTTTCCATGCTCTAACCTCCTACATATGCGTCCGGGGATCTGATGCATCACCCAGATTCTGTCCCACCACATACAGCACAATCGTGATGATGGCAACTACTGCTACAGGACCCCAGAATTCCAATTCCCAGCCCGGTGTCAGCATGGCCGCTTCGGCTGCATAAATCATACGCCCNAGGGACATCTCACTCATTCCCAATCCTATGTAGGCCAAGAATACCTCATAGGAAATGTATGACGGAAGTTCCGTTGCAAGTAAAGTTACAATTATAGAGGTCATAAANGGCAGGATATTCTTCAGGGCAATCTTNACCGTGGAAGTACCCAGACATCTGGATGCCAGATTATATTCCCTGTCACGGATAATCAATACCTGCGTACGGATAAAATATGCAATACCCAGCCAGCCGACTATTGTAAGTGCAAGAACCATAGTCCAGAAAGAAGGCGAGAACAACATGGAAAGCACCGCTATNATCAAAAGCATGGGTACGTTTCCGATAATGTTGTAAACCTCTGTCATAATCACATCCACTTTTTTGGAAAATCCCCANACAGCGCCAAGCAATACGCCGATGGTCATGTTTATGGCAGCACAGATGAACGCCAGCGAAATCGAGATTTTCGCACCNTACCAGACAGCTTCAAANGTAGGCTCTCCGGCAGCCCCTGAACCAAGTATCCATTTGAGCCCCGGTCCGAAATGTTTCATCGCATCACCGGGAGATAAATGATATGTCGAAGTATCCAGTAGATTGGCATGTTGATCATAATTCGTCACTGCAGGATATATATATGAGAATGCAATNACNAACAGCATGANACTCAAGATAACAATGTTCACTTTGTTCGTGAAAAACACACGGAATACCGATTTCCAATAGGAATANCGCGGAGCCGCTATTTTTTCCGATTCCGTATCACTATGCTTCACCTGACTGAACAATTCTTCTTTATTTAAACCGGTCTTATTTTTCAATTCTTCATACATTCCTATCACCTGCCTTTTGATGTAAATGAGATTCTCGGGTCTACACTGGCCATCAGAATATCTCCCAGAATAATGGAAACTACNGTCANTANNGCATAGAACAGNGCAACNCCNACAATTACNCCNTTATCATACTTATTGATNGCNTGNGTNAGCAGATTACCTGCNCCNGGAACNNNNTANACACGCTCCGTNATNATNGCNCCNGTCATAGCNAANAGGATGCTTNCCGGAATACCATGAACAANNGGAANNGCNGCATTNTTCCAGATATGNTTCGNAAAGATTTCCGTCTCGCTAAGACCTCCGGATCTGGCAAACTTAACATAATCGCTGTTCATCTGNTCNATCATNTANCGNCGCATCCATTTCATCAGATTNGCNATGCTNGGCAGCGCCAGNGATATNANAGGCANNACANACATNAGNTTGCTGGCCGAATCCATATTGAACAATGTCGGCAATTTGAATATGTTTCCGCCGATCGCCTTAAACAGGAAAATATATGCAAGCGAAGGCGTCGCAATTATAAATACAATATATACAGTTCCGATTTTATCTAAAATGCCGTCTTTGAATCTGGCCATCAGAAGTCCGATAGGCAGACCCAGAACATAGGCAAGTATAGTCGATATAATGCCGATTACAAAAGAAAATCCCAACTTGGACATATTTCCTTTATTTGTAATCGTATTGGTGTAGTCATCCGTAAACCGCGCAGCATACATCTCGCTCAGTTCCAAAGAACCTGCAGCATATGTAGCCGTATGCAGATCATCAGCGCTTTGCTCAACATGACCCGTAGGATAGCTCACGGTACTCAGTACATAGCTTCCCTGAGAAGTCGTCATCGTCTCAAACACATCCACGCCACGGTTCACAGTATAAGATTCTCCAAGATTCAGCGTCAGAAAATTCTGATGGAACCAAGGAAATTTATTATCAAAATAAAGCAAGTATTTGTGTTTAGTTCCGTTTCCAATGATAGCCGGAGCAAATTTCTCTCCTCCATAGAACGGGTCATGGAGCGTGAAAGTAAGTTTACGTTCTCCAATATCCGTATCTTCATCCACATAATGAATGTTATCAATGAAAAACATTCCCGTAAAATAAGAAATAACACGGGTATACAAAGGTTTATCCCTGGTAGCAAATAAAGCTGCCTGTCCTCCGTCTTTTACCCTGCCGTTGGTTTTTTTATCCGCGTCCAGGCGCACAATGGTATAGCCCTGACTCTCATATTCCTGCGTGAACATCTGAATATATTCGGCCGCAGTCTCCGAATCCTTTTCCGGCGTCTGTCCGATAAGCGCCGCAGCGCTCCTGTTTTCTTCGTCAAGATCTCCTCTTTTTACCAATGTGTTAATATAATCCGAATAATTTACATAATCCACATAACCAAACGCCTGATAACGGCTTTGTTCATAAGTAATTCTCGCATTGCTCTGAGTCTTGGTGTAATTGCTGTCACCACTGAAGATATTACCTCTGTCCATCAAAGAGTAGACAAGTATCATGATAAGAACTACCACACAGACCGCAGAAAGTATTCCCTTTATTAATCGCTGCACTATATATTTTGCCACTTCTTATCCCTCCATGAATGCCCTTCCCTATTCTATACAATGAAGTGCGGAGAAGTAAGACTCCCCCGCACTTTAGTCAGTGCTTTAAATTTTCACTGCTGTATCTTAATACAATCCGATATTCTTGCACATATAACCATAAGGCTGAATCGTATCAAGGTAGGTCTGAGCATCACCATAGTCAGGACCCCAGCCGCTGGTACCGGGAGCAGCATCAAAGTTTGCTTCATTTCCGTTGCTGATACGGTAATAAGAATAGGTATAGCTGGTCTGGTCTTCGAATTCTACCAGATTAACAATAACCTTTCCGCCAAGTACATTTTCAATTGACTGCTTGTATGCATTAGCTCTCTTAGAATAATATTCTGCGAAAGAACCGCAAGGTATATCAATATAAATCGGATTCTCTGCGGAAACTTCTACTCCAACCTGTTCCAGTTCAGCGATTGCAGTGTCAAGGAATGCTACTGCATTATCTGCATTGTACCAACCGTCAAAACCGTCACCGGAACCTACGCCGTCATCAGCATTCGGATCCCAGACTTTAAGCGGAATACCGTCTGCATCCAACTGTGCCTGCATAACCTCACCATAATAGGTGCCTGCTTTGAAAGTAACGCTTTCACCATTGATATCAACTGTTGTATCATTCTCCAGACTCTGGAAAGTACCGGGTACATAGGAGTTTCTAAGGCTGACTAACTTCAGATCCTCACCTACGCTCGTTGCATTAAAGCCTCCTCTGTCAAATGCCATTGCCAAAGCAAGACGGAAGTTCTGATTACTCAGGGCTTCTCTTGTTCTTAACTTATCTTCATCTGTCTGAGCAGAAACACCAACGCTGGTATCATCATAGTTCGTCCATGTCGCACGATTGATATTTACCCAGCCGCAGAAAGTTGTTCCGTCTGTAGCAGATGTATAACTATACAAATCGAAATAAGTCTCTGTCTCTCCATCAGGAATATCCTGCTGTGCCTGTACCAATGAGGACGAGTTAAGTCCGCATCCTGATGCAACATTGTCCTTTGTGTCGTTATAAGCACGAAGAGTATCAGTACCGTCATTATAGTAAATATTAATATTCTTAGTATTTACAGCATCCGCATTCCAGTATGAAGGATTTGCAGAATAGCTTGTAACATTATCCTCTGTGTAGTTTGTAATCAGATAAGGACCGCAGTATGCAATGTGACTGGGGTCTGTACCGTAATTACCGGGTGTATATTCATCGCCTTCTGCTGAGAATGTACCGCCCTGTGATTTATAGAAGGAACGGTTCAGCGGAGCGAAACATCCATATCCCATCATGGATGCGAAAGCCGGGAAAGGAGCTTCCAGTGTGTATACCAGAGTATAATCATCCACAGCTTCAACACCTACTTCTGAGAAATCTGAAAGTTCGCCGTTTACCCATGCGTCATAATTCTTAATTCCGCAGCCGTCGGTAGTAGTCATCAGATATCCAAGCTCACCGTCGTTATCAGCCACGTGCATCATGGAAGCAACCCAGTCGTCTGCTGTTACTTCACCGATTTCACGACCCTGTTGGTCTACCCATTTCACACCCGGACGAATATGGAATGTATAAGTCGTACCGTCAGCGGAAACTTCATAGCTCTCAGCCAGAGCAGGCTGCTGCTGGTTTACGGCATCATATTCCAACAATCCTGAATAAGTACATGAAATAAAGTAAGAATCACTTGTCATACTTGTAGCGATAACATCCCATGTTACCAGCTGATAGCTGATTTCATTGTTGTATGTATCGCTCAGTGTGTAACCTTTTTCCTCAAGGAAAGCTTTTGCATTAGTGAACCAATCATCAGCAGTTTCACTCTCTCCCCAAATAGCAACCAGCTCTGTTCTGTCTTCTGAACGAATCAGTTCATTGGTAACCAGATAAGTATACCACTTATATTCATCCAAGCCCCAGAGAACAGTAGATCCTGTACGAGGTACAACACGGCTTATTGCATAGTTACCGCCATTACTCTGAACAGGCTGGAATACGCCTGACTCTAACAGTTTAGCTTCAGCTACAGCCATCAACGCCATACGCTTATCAAGATCTGTAACCTCTTCTTTTGCTACCTGATAGTACTCATTGAATTCACCTAAGTTGTAATCATACAGAGCATCAGATTTTTCATCATAGCTCATTGCATCAATAGTTTCCCAATCAGGTCCTGCATAACCTTCATTATCAGTTGCTTCTTCGCCTTCAGTTGCATCAGCGGTTTCATTGCTTCCACTGGTTTCGTTGCCTGTATTTGCTTCGCTGCCGGTATTGGTATCAGTACCTGTATTGGTATTGCTGTCAGTGCCGTTGTTGCCGCAGGCAGTCAGACTAAACACCATTGAAGCAGCCAGCAAAGTTGCAAGCAGTTTTTGTGCTTTGCACTTTTTCATAATTATTCTCCTCTCGATAGATTTTTACATACTTTCTGATTAATTGCCATTTTCCCCGGCTATTTGTTCCGTCGTGGATAATTGTATACAATTCTTACAGTATGCAATAGCATAATACAGTAAAAATTTGATTATGTCAAGTTTTTTTGATTCACTTCCTGCTTTCATTACATGTAAAATATACCACCTGATATTCTTTAGCTATCAAATCAAGCAATTTTAATGCTCCTTTCGTCTTATCATCATCCAGATTTACAAACGGATCGTCAAAGATAACAAACGGCTTTTCTTCTTTATACATCGCATCTATCAACGCCATTCGCATACAGATACCCACCATGTCCTGATAGCCGGTACTTAAAAATTCTATCTTCCTCGGCATCCCTTGTTCCTTTACAGACATTTCCAGATTCGCATCCATCTGATAATTCTCGGACTCTATGCCTGCCAGAAGTCTGAAATACTTATCAAACCCATCTTTTATAGGCTTCGTGTATCTGGCGGTCAGCGAGATTTTGGCCTGTTCCAGATACTTCTGTGTATTTTTCAAAATTTCATGTTTCTTCTCATTATGCGCATACAACTCCTGCAATTCGGCAAGCTCTTTTTCGGATTCCGTAATACTGTCTTTACTTTCCTGAAGCTGCTCTAACTGACGGTCATAGGACGTCATACTTGTATGGTTTTTCTCCAACTCTTCGGAGATATCGCTGAGACGCGCTTCAATATCAGCAAGGGAAGAGCCGTTGTCGTATTCTTCCTCATTTTCTCCGGCAGCTTTTATAGTTTTTANTATATTGGCATTATTCTCTTCAAATTCCCTTTTGGCTNTTTTTGCACTTTCATACTCATTCCGCGTACTATCATGCTCGCGCAGCGCATCTTTGATATTTTGCAGCTGCAGACGCATATCCTGCATGGGCGGCATCTTAAGGCTGNCTATAAATGCCTTTATATCCTCTGCATTTTTTTCATAAGCTTCGTAAGCGGTTTGGTACTTTTTCTTCTTGTTTTTTAGTAAGNTGTACCTGTCTGCGGAATTCTCAAGTCTATGCAGTGCATTTANATATTGTGAAAGTCTGCTCTGCTCACCATCGACACTTNCGGTTTTGACAGGAGTTTCAATAGGAGTTTTAACGTTGGTTTCAATATCAGTCTCAATGGTATCTGGGCTTTCTGAATTGAATCCGTATTNATGTAAAAACGCTTCCACAGTATCGCGAAGCATCTTATAGTTCTCCTGCATACGCTCCGCATCGGAATTCTCCTGCTTTTCGGTCAGACGCTCGTACTGTCTGATATTTTCNTTTAATTGGTACAGGTCTGCAACAANGCTGTTTTCATCAAAATCATACCCGTATTTTGACAGAAANTNCTGNNNNTCNGANTCTATGCGGAGTATAAGTTCCTCGTCGCCGGCTATTTCCTGACGGAGAGCCTGATACGGCGGCANANCCGGNTTGGCNGAANANGNTTCGTNNGAATCTGTNGTGTCATAATCCGANTTGTCATAAGATGNTTTTGACNCATNCTCTTTTGAAGAAGACTTTCTTTNNGCCGGCTGAATTTATAAACAGACTCATAAGCATGATAACTATACCGACAGTCAGAATCACTGCNCCNCCTGCAATCAGCGAAANCATGAAGTCAACAAGNACTCCNGCCACNGCCGTAATCAGACCTNCGNCAGCAAGAATGNNNCCCATNGNNAGTGTTNTGCGACGTTTTTCTTTAATTCTTTTTTCATTTGCTGCGGCCTCGGCTTTTGCAGCTTCTTCCGCTCTTCTGGCCTCCTCAGCTTCNTNTGCTGCCTTAGCCGTCATCTCAAGCATATCTGCCGTNGCTCTTTTAGAACTGAGTGTNTTCTTTTTTTCTGTCCTGACCGCCCATGAATTTGATAATTTATCTATGGTTTCCAATTCGGGCATNNCGTCTGCGAAAATATCCTCAAAATGAGCCAGACTTTTTTGCTCTTCCTCCGTAAGCATACTCTTTTCTATATTCCGTGAAAGGCTCTGCATTTCATTAACATTTATGTTTTGCTTCTCTATTTCCTCTTTATCGGGAACGCCTGAACTGAACCGTGTTTCCAGTTCAGTAAGTTCAGACTCTTCGCTTCCTTCAGGCTTATATATATCCAGTTCCTTTTTTAATCCNGCGGCNTTATTTTCAATCCNTATGTATTCGTTAACTTCGTCCGCTGTCGGTACTTTTTCCGGGAAGAAAGCTTTCGCATGTTCGAATTCGCTCTGTTTTTGGCATTCCAGTTTACATAAGTTNTCATATTCTTTCTTCTTTACCGCNATGTCCTTGTATTCGCTGACTGCTTTCTGCTTTTTCTGTAATACGCCCTGTTCTTCTTTTAAGCCTTTATACGCGTTTAGTAAATCGTTTTTTAACCGTGAAAGTTCTTCCATGGAGGCGTCTATGNTTTCACCGTTCTTTATCTCCTGTTTCAGGACGGCAATCTGCTCTTTCTGTTTATACAGGATTCCTGTTTTCCTCGTTTTGGACAGGGAATTAAGCATCTCGGCAATTTTTTTATCCGCCGTTTCATAGTTATTCAAATCATTGGTATTATCCGTCAGATTACCCAATTTAGCGTTAATCCTGTCGGTTGTCGCAGTTTCGCAGTCGTTTTGTGAAATGTAAATACTGCGTAAAAATGACGCACGGTCAATCTGAAAAAGNTCCTCGCCNACATTAGTTGAATAATCTGTATTTTCCAGCATGGTATCTGCATCNTGAAGCACGAATTTATCATCTTTTTCCTTGCTGCCAAAAGTACGGGATATGATATAAGTCNTTCCGTCCGCTTCNAACGTAAGCTGTCCTCCATATACACCACCCTGCCACGGTCTGTAATGCTGCCTCTCATTTTCAATCTCATTTCGTCTGCCTTCGTTATCAAATCCGTAAAACATGACTTTGATAAACGTCGCAAGAGTGCTTTTTCCCCAGCCGTTATTCTCACATATTATTTTCATTCCGTCAGGATTCCCGAAAGAAACCGTCCTATCGGNCAGCTTACCGAAATTTTCAATATGACATGAAATCAGCCTCATTACTTACACCTCCTCGCCGGCGAGAATCCTTATTCCGCANCGGATAATATCCGCTTTATCTTTCTCGCTAAGCGTATCATCCTGTTTAACAGTCCGAACAAATTCGCCCTTTAAGGATACATCAAGAGCAAAATCATCATAATTTACGTGCAGCCCCGTTTCATCATANATTTTCAAAAAATAGAATCTTTCTTCATACTTCTTAGTCAGATATGCAATGTCCTTTTCACATTCCACATCTACCTCACCNGTTAANATAANCTTCATCAGGCTGCTTTCCGGATATATATTCTGCNTAAGTTCGNNATCAATCCGGNNTGCAACATCNATAGTTGTGTTGCAGCCTGTAACGTCAATCTCTACCGCGTAAATGTTTCTCTTTGCAAACGGCACGAAGGTCCTTTCNNATCTGCGNGTTTTTTCGTCAATATNAAGNAATANNAAGCCATGCTCTCCGCATTCGTCAAAGCCGCGCCCCTCAAGAGCCCCCGAGTAGCAGTATACTCCTCTTCCATCCAACGCCTCTTCCTTGTATGAATGGATATGTCCAAGCGCAAGATAGTCAATTCCTTTATTCTTAAGCTTACGGATATTGATGACTTCCGTTTTATCTTTGGCAGTATGTTCCGATTCCTGACCATGCATCATAACGATATTGAAGCAGTCCGAATTAAGCACAAGGGAATCATATACACCGCCTGCGTTATCTGCATTAAGCTCTATCCCGCTCACCGTTATGGGCATGTCTTCTGCGCCCTCTATAGTGTAGCTTGTCCATGAATCGCCAAATAACCTGAGATTTTCCGGTATATCATCCATATCGCCTAAAAAGCTGTCCACATCATGGTTTCCCTGTAAGTAGAAAAAATCAATCTGAGGGTGTAGGGCGATTGCCTGCTGTACTATGTTAATCGCGGTTCTGCTTACTTTTTTCTTATCAAAAAGATCGCCGGCGATAAGTATGACGCGGACTTCGTTGTCATCTGCGTATTGTATCATTCTGTTGAAAGTCATGAGGAGTTCGCTTTTGCGTTCTTTGGCTTTCTCTTTGGAAAGATTTGATGTCATGTTGGAATCGAGGTGCAGGTCGGCACAGTGTAGGATTTTCATATATGTGACAGACTCCTTTCTTGGGATATCTTGGGATATAACTGCTTATGGTTTGTGGGAGGTAAAAAGTTTCTCTTATAAACTGAGGGGGCAGATTGCGTAAAATGTTTGCTCGCGCCTGACTTCGGAATATGGATTTTCTAAATATTCCGGTGATGTTGTGAAGGACGGACGCAACCGCCCGCATTCGCCGTCCGGGCTCAGTGCGGGCTTTTCGGGACATCCGTGTCCCGAAATTGCTGGGTGTCGGGCGGAATATTAAGAAAATCTCATATTCCTGCATAAGGCGGCTTCGCGAACATTTTGTGCAATCTGCCCACGGAAGTTTATTAAAGCAGCCTTTGCGTGTTTAATCTATTGAATAGCTCGCTAAGCTATATTTTTCCAATACGTAGTTGTACAATATAGACAAATCATAAGCAGGTGCTCTGCCGCCGTCGGTACTTAGCGAGGTATTTTCGAGCTTAGTACCGCTACGAGCGGCAATGCAGCGAGAGCGTGTCTGCGTTGATTTGTCTATATTGTACAACGGCCGTCTTGAAAAATCACTTCCCAAGCACAAAATCAATCGCCATCAGATACCCCTCTAGCCCCTTGCCGTATATCTGCTTATCACAAACCGGCGCAGTTACAGATACTTTTCGGAAATCTTCGCGCTCCATGATATTTGAAATATGTATTTCCACCTTTGGAACCTTGATGCTTTCAAGCGCATCCCTTATCGCATAGCTGTAATGGGTGAAAGCTCCCGGATTGATAACAATGCCTTCCGTTCCGTCAAAATACGCATCCTGAATCCTGTCGATAATGGCTCCTTCGTGATTGCTCTGGAATACCTCTATCGTGCAGCCTTCCTCTTTGCCTTTATCCGCTATCATATTAAGCAGATAGTCATAATCCTGTGCTCCGTACACACTTTTTTCCCTAATACCCAGAAAGTTCAGGTTAGGGCCGTTGATTACAAGTATTTTCATTTTAATATCGTTGCTCCTTTCTTGGCCTGTTTATAACTTCATTTTTTCAATACTCTCAAATAATTCCTTACTAAACGCTTAGTTCTTTTTCTCCGATATATTGAAAATGGCGGGAAATTCTTCCCGCCTGCGGTGGTCCAAAGAGCTTCCGCCCAGACCAAACTGTAATGCACTACAGCCTTTATTCTATTCAAATATTATCATATTTATTCCTGACTTGCAAGTATTTTACAATTTCATCTAATATAGTGTCAAAGTCCTTATTATCCACATCAACAATCATATCTGATGCAGATTCGTAAACTGCAGTGCGTTGTTTCATTAATGTACGTATTTTTTCCTTTGGGTCATCGCACTGTAAAAGCGGTCTGGTCTTATCATGCTTTACCCTCCCATAGATTGTCTCCGCTTCGGCACGCAGATAAACCACCATTCCCAGCTCTTTTAACAGGGCGTGGTTTACTTCACGCATGGGCAGACCGCCGCCTACGGATATAATCTGGTTATGTACCGTCGAAATAAGCTTCTTTATACATTCAGTCTCCAGATTTCTGAAATACTCTTCTCCATCCTTTTCAAAAATTTCAGAAATCGTCTTTCCCTCTTCTTTCTCAATCAGCTTATCGGTATCCAGCATCGGACGGCGGAGACGGTAAGACAGCTTGACTCCTATAGTGGATTTCCCGCAGCCCATGAAACCGATTAAAATAATGTTACCCATAGATTATTCCTTTCCGGGCTACAGCCCCATCTCCTCTTTCAGTTTCGCATATACGGCATCAGCCTCTTTATCGCTTATTTCCACCTGGTTCCACAGTTCATATGCGTTGACGCCCTGATACAGAAGCATTTTCAGCCCGTTATATGCCTGACCGCCAGCCTCCTTTACCAATTTCATGAAACGTGTAGTGAACGGTCTGTAGACTAAGTCGAAGCCGGTATGTACCTTCTGATAGAAAGCGGTATCTTCAATAACTGCCTCATTATCATTTGGTGCAAGTCCCACCGAGGTTCCCTGTATCGTCAGAAACTTTCCGTCAGGCAGCTTCGGATAATCTGATAACAGCATGGGAACGATTATTTCACATCCAAAAGCTTTATTCACCTCTTCGGCGACTTTCTGCGCCTTGTCAAACGTCCTGTTGAGCATATAGACTTTCTTAGCTTTCTTCGATGCACACAAGTATGCAACTGCCCTCGATGCTCCGCCTGCTCCAAGCAGTATGATTTCTTCTCCTTCTATGCGAATGCCCTCGCTCTCCATCGCTCGCTGCAGACCGCTCATGTCCGTATTGTAGCCCTTATATCCTCCCTGTGTGCGGACCAATGTATTGACTGCTCCAATCTTAGCAGCCAGCTCATCCACTTCCACGAGGCTTTTTATAACTTCGCTTTTATAAGGAACAGTTACGTTAAGCCCCAGAATATTCAGCGCATAGGCGCCTTTTACCGCATCCGCCACTTGTCTCTCTTCTACAAAAAAAGGTACATAGACCAGATTGTGTCCGCATTTCTCTGCTAATGTATTATGTATTGCCGGCGACATTGTATGTTCCACCGGATTGCCAATCAGGCCGCATGTTCTCGTTTTTCCATTAATCATTTCCATAATCAGGTTCCTCCAATTTATACCAGTCAATATCCGTCTTTGCTGCCATCCCACTCATGATATCATAATACTCTCCTTCACTGATGTAATGCCATTCAAAACAGTTATTGTCATAAGACCTGTAGTACATCTTACCATCAGAATCCCAAAAAACATCCAGAGATATATTATTTTTTCCATTTTCATCAAGGAAATAGTATGCCTTATTTGTGCTCATATGTCCGCTGAAAGAGACGCAGATTCCTGTTCTTCCATTACCTTTCACCAGATATGATTTGTCATATTCTACTGTGCTGAAAATTACTTTTAAAACACCGTAATTACTTTGTATCACATAAAACTTTCTGCCACAATTGATAATTAATTCTTCTACCCCATCCCCTGTCATATCCAGAAAGGTATATTCAGGAAATTCTTTATTCTGTCTGCAATATGCAAAATTAATTAAGTTCGTAATTGCAACACTCACAATTTCTCCGTCATCGATATTATCTTCTTTGCTGTAGTAACGCGCCTTTTCTTGACCATTTAAAAACTTGGTGAAAATCGCTCTCTGCTTCAGATTATATTCCTCCGTCGTCACATCATTATCCATGTAGTTTACAACTTCATCATCAATATTTCCTATATATCTATATAAATAGTTCATCTGTTTTTCGGCTTTTAAAATTCCGTCCTCATACATGGTCTGCCTTGTTATACTACCAAAATCATCATATTCATTTTCATAATACTGTGTCAGGTTATCATCAGCGCCATAATAGTTCACCCTTATTACTTTTCCGGATTCATCATATTCCGTTTCTTTCCTTACAAGAACGGTTCCATTGTTATCACATCCAGTATATTTTACTATTCGACCGTTTTCATCATATTCTTTACTGCTTTGATAGTAAACAGTTGTTTCATTGTCATAAAGATAAAAAGCTGTTTCCCTGCCGTCTGCATCATATTTTCTTTCTGATACGCAGCTGTCTATCCCTTTTTCTTCATCATACTCTATATGGGTATACTCCGCCATGTTTTTATTTTCATTTTCGTCCTCATCATATTCATACTCTATCCTACTTTCAACATTACCGTCACTATCATAAATTACAAATTCTGTTTCATTGCCATCTTCATCATATGCCCACGTCCAATGGGAAGAAATACTACTGTTTCCATCACTGTCGTAAGATATACATTTATATTCGGTAATGTTACCATCCGCATCATACTGATACTCTATAACATAACTGCTTTCTCTCTCCGTATCGTTGCATATCTCCTTTATCTCATTCCCATTCTCATCGCGTTCCAATATACGACTCGAAAGAATCTCTCCTTCATCATCATATTCTCGCTTCGCCAGCTCCACCCTGATTGTTACCATCCCGGCAAGGAGATATTCTTTTCTTTGACTAATCAAGTCAATGCTGTGTTTATCACCACACTTCTCCATCCCCTCATCCAGTACGTCAAGCGCCTGAATCACATCACCCATCTGTAAATATGTATCTGACAGTCCCCGATAGACTTCGACCCTGCTCCCGTCTAATTCTTTTGCGGCATAGTAGCAGTCATGGGCAATCTCCCAATCTTCATTTTCATAACAGGCGGCTGCCAGTTTCATGTAGTCTTCGTAGGTTTCAGGGACAGGAATTGTTTCGTCCGCTGTCTCATGCAGCTTGCTTTCCGCTATATCCTCTGTTATCTCTGACGCATCCGGCGCATCTGTTGTACTTGATACATCCGATATATCTTCTGTGTCATAATTACCACATCCGGTCAGGCTTGCTGCAACAATAACCGCGATCAGGCTTAATGCTGCTATCTTTTTGATTTTACTCATTTGTTCGGTTTCTCCAACTTCTGCCAGTCGATAGTAATCTCTTTTACTATCTTATCTGCGATATCATAATACTCCCCTTTGCTGATATCACGCTTTTCAAAACTGTCATTATCACTTATGCAATAACCTCTGCTCCCTGTACCGTCCTCCAGAAAACATTGATAGTCGCCTAATGTTATCTCCTTTTTTCCTTTCCCATCAAAGAAGTAATAATATTCTTCATTTCCTCCTACATGTCCGCCAAAATCACAGCAGACTCCAATCCTTCCATCATATTTTACCAGATAGGCTCCGAAATTTCCTCCCACAGCGTCGCAAATAACACTTAATATGCCATAGTTACACTGTATTACATATAACTTAGCATAAGAGCATTGTATAACCAATTCTTCTATCCCGTCTCCGGTCATATCCAGAAAGGTATATTTCAGTTCCTCGCTATGTTCCGTATAATATTCAAAATCGATTAAATCCGTAATGGTTTCTCCGACAATTCTTACCTTATCGACACTATTTAAGTCATTATAGTAACTTATTTTTTCCTGACCATGCAAAAAACGTATAAAAATCTCCCTTTGTTTCAGATTATATTCCTCCGGCGTCATATCATCATCCATATAGTCTGATGCCTCAGCATCAATATTTCCTATATAACGATACACATAACCCGCCTGTTTTTCAGATTTCAAAATACCGTCCTCATACATCGTCTGCCTTGTTATGCTGCCGAAATCATCATATTCATTCTCATAGTATTTAAGCAGATTACCATTCGCATCATAATAATTTTCCCTTAATACCTGCCCGGATGCGTCATATTCCGTTTCTCTTCTGCCAAGAATATCTTCATTTTTATCATAGCTTGTATAATTTATTATAAGGCCGTTTTCATCATACTCTGTTTTGCTTTGATAAGAAGCTGTCTTTTCATTATCATAAAAGAAAGCAGCAATATTCCTGCCATCTTCATCATATTCCCTTTCCCACCTGCGGCTCTTATATTCTTTTTGCCCTGTTTTCCGATCATAGCTTGTATATATTTCTTTTACACGATTTCCGTGCTCGTCATATTCATATTCCCACGTATATTCATCAACGTTATGCCTTATATAGATTTGCCTGCCGTTTTCGTCATATCCGTATTCCGTTATATATTTGCGGATACCCTCGCTGTCATAGCCCACTTGCTTTATTACATTGCCATTTTCATTATATTCTTTCTCATACCCGTAAGTGATTATTCCCCCATTACCACTATAGGCAACATACTTGACTTCATTGCCGTTTTCATCATATTCCTGCTCAATCATAGAACTGATTGTTACGCCGTCGTCATATTTGACATACCTGACTCTATTGTCATTTTTATCATATTCGTATTCTTCTTTTTGAATAAGTTTTCCATCAGTATCATATACCATATAATTTATCAGGTTTCCATGCTCATCATATTCTCTAAATATTGTTCTGGTGGAGCTTCCATGTTTGTAATATGCCTCACGTTTTATTTCATTTCCATTTTCATCATATGT
>JAAUZS010000074.1 GCA_014804495.1 Lachnospiraceae bacterium | reverse complement strand
TTTCTGCCGATATCCTCTTCCTTACCATGTCCGGTCACCTTCTCGGCATATTCAGGAACCATCTCCGGACGATGAATGATGTTTACAACAAACCTGTTCTCCATGTTGCCCTCCTTCTTATTTGATTAATTTAATTGGATTTCAATAAATTCTGATTGATATATAAGATAATTATAAAACTAATATCTATGGTGACGAACTTGAATTAAATAAACAAAATGGGGCTCATTGCGGAGCAGAGACGCCCCATTTTGTTTATTTAATTCAAGTTCTGGTTATTGAAATATAGTTTCGCAATTATCCAGCTATATGATATAATAACAGAGGATTTGTTCTACTTCAATAGTTTTAATATACAATTTGATGGGGGAAAATTTATAGAAAATGTTCATGCCGGAGTGTATTAGGAATTGACAAAACTATGTTTATCAATACGGCCGTTGTACAAAATATACAATCCAACGCAGGCACGCTTGCGCTGCGGCTTCACAGTACCTGCTTATGGAATTGTATATTTTGTACAACTACATTTTGGAAATAAAAAGACGCTTCAATATAAACCTCGGCGGGCGGTTGCGTCCGTCTTTCACAACTTAACCGGAATATTTAGAAAATCCATATTCCGAAGTCAGGCACGAGTGAACATTTTACGCAATCTGCCATCACAGCTTATAAAATCACCTTTTAATACTCAGAACTTACCACTAAAATACACAATCAGGAGGTCAAATGAAAACAGACAAACTTTTATTCGGGGCGGCATATTATGACGAATATCTGCCTTACGACAGAATCGAAACCGACATGGAAATGATGGAAAAAGCCCATATCAATGTAATCCGTATCGCCGAATCCACATGGAGCACATGGGAACCGCAGGAAGGAGTGTTTGACTTTACGCATCTTCACCGTATGCTGCAGGCATCGGAAAAACACGGAATCAGCGTAATCGTAGGAACTCCTACATATGCCATTCCTACGTGGCTTGCTGCTAAATATCCCGATGTCATCACACAGACTCATGGCGCGACGGAGCGTTACGGGCGCAGGCAGAATATGGATATCGTCAATCCCATGTATCTTAAACATGCAGAAATCATCATCCGCAGACTTATGGAAGAAGTGGCTCCTTATAAGCATGTAATCGGCTTTCAGCTTGACAACGAAACAAAATCATATGACACCTGCAGCACTTATGCCCAGGCAAAGTTTGTGGAATACATGAAGGAAATCTTTCATAATGACTTAAATGCGCTCAATCACGAGCTGGGGCTGGATTATTGGAGCAACCGTATTAATGCATGGGAAGATTTTCCCGATATCAGAGGTACGATTAACGGAAGCCTCGGCGCAGAATACCGGAAATTCCAGCGAAAGCTTGTGACGGATTTTCTTGCATGGCAATGCGCCATCGTCAAAGAATATGCCCGTCCCGACCAGTTCATCACACAAAACTTCGACTATGACTGGCGCGGATTCTCTTTCGGACTGCAGCCGGAGGTCAATCAATGGGAAGCCGCTAAACCTTTAAGTGTGGCTGGATTTGATATATACCATCCTTCCGCACAGGATTTGACCGGCACTGAGATATCCATAGGCGGAGCAATCGCACGTTCTGTCAAAAAGGATAATTATCTGATACTGGAAACAGAAGCACAGGGCAATCACGGCTGGCTTAACTATCCCGGTCAATTAAGGCTGCAGGCTTTCAGCCACATTGCTTCCGGCTCCAATTCGGTAATGTACTGGCACTGGCACTCTATCCACAATGCGATTGAATCCTACTGGAAAGGAATATTAAGCCATAATTTAAAGGAAAACGAAACATACAGGGAAGTCTGCCGGATTGGCGCGGAATTCGCACAGTACGGAGAGCATCTGAAAAACCTCAAAAAGAAGGCTCAGGTTGCTATGGTGCTTTCCAATGAAGCTCTCACCGCCCTGCAATGGTTCGGTATTCATGAAAAACTTAAATACAACGATATAGTCAGATGGCTCTATGACGCTTTATACCGGATAAATATCGAATGTGATGTCTTAAGCGATACTGATACTGACCTATTTAGTCAGTACTCACTGCTTATTACGCCCGCTCTGTACAGTGTCTCTGACACACTTGTCGATGCCTTGCGTTCTTATGTGGAAAACGGAGGACACCTCATATCCACATTTAAAACCGCATTTGCCGACAAGATGTTAAAAATATACCATGATGACCAACCGCATGGACTGACAGATGTGTTCGGGATGACGTATGATCAGTTTACTGATGCGGTCAATGTCGGGCTTAAGGATTTGACATTTACCGATTTGTCCGGAAATACCGGTGCATCTAAAATGTCTCCTTCCGCAAAAAACATGGATGACGCAAAAGTGACAGCAGACAATACCGTTCCCTCCGTTCACTATTGGATGGAACTGCTGCAGCCGTCCACTGCCGGTACTCTGGCTACGTATAAGCACCCTCACTGGGGTAAGTATGCCGCCATCACGTACAACCACTACGGCAAAGGCACTGCCGCCTACTTAGGCTGCTATTTTGACCATTCCAGTCTACAAGACCTGATTATCTATCTCTTTAAAGAGGCTGGTATTCCGCTTATACAGGAACAATTCCCGATTATCATTAAACGTGGGATAAATGATTTCGGTAAAGAGGTTATCTACTTCTTTAATTATTCGGATGATGAGAAGACGATTACTTATCATGGAAAAGACGGGGTCTTGCTGATGCAGGGAGAGAATATAAAAGATGGAGACAGTATAGCCCTGAAGGGGTGGGATTTTAATATAGTAGAACGTTAGATTACAGTGGCGTAATCACCTAAATTAATTCGGCTGTCAAAAGGTATTTTTATGTAGCAGCCTTTTAACAGCCGAATCTTTCTTAAGATAAACATTTCATTTCAGCGTTAAGCCAACCCGTCAAGCAGCTTATATAAAAGCCGGTATAACTGCTGCGCCTCCTGCGGTTCAACATTAACGCAGGCACTCAGGCTCGCAGGTATCTGAACTGCCTGCTCTTTTAAGTCCTCCCCTTCCTGAGTAATTGAAACAATCAGATTACGCTCATCTTCTTTAGAGCGGTTACGTATCACATATTTTTTTTCTTCCAGTTTCTTCAGCACGGGAGTAAGCGTACCCGAATCAAGATAAAGGTATTTTCCAAGCTCCTTGACAGTTACCTCTTTTTTCTCCCACATTACCATCATTGCGATATACTGCGTATATGTCAGATCAAGCTTGTCAAGATAAGGTTTATACCTTCTTATTACTTCCTTGGAACAAGCATAAAGCGGAAAGCATAATTGATTTTCAAGTTTTAAGCAATCGTATTTATTATTTTGCATATTACCCTTGCCCTTTCTCAACCTGCGAATTTGTATGTGTGCTTTGCACACATTTTTCACCCTATAATTTATCACGATATGACTTTTTTTGCAAATTCCGCAGCAGCCTTGCAATCCTTTTCATCCGGTTTTCCCTTGTGTATAGAGCCAAAAGAACCTTTACAGTAAAATTCTTCCTCTGCCTGTGTTATTCCTTTTTTCTCAAGGAGCTTTCCTACCTGCTTATATGTAGATTTTATTAATGCCGCCGTACTGAAATTTACAACCTTACCTACCCGTACATCAATATTGGAAATAAACTTTTTAATACTATCATCTACTCCATATGCATAGACCGAACTGCCAAGAAACAATATGTCAACATCTTCTTTAAGCGGCTCATCTACTGTCCTTGCCTCCACTCCGACTGCTTTTGCAATTGCCTCTGCGAGCTTTTTTGTATTCCCCGATCTTGTATAATACCTTACTTCAACTTTCATGCCTGCATCCTCTCTTTCTGTGCTTCATATGCTTCCCTACAGGCCTTAGCAAGCTGGTCTGCACAGGAAGTCGGTCTGCGTCCGCAGATTACGCCTGACAGCTTTTTCTCAATTTCTTCCACCGTCCAGCCATCTACAAGACGCGGGATTGCTTTCAGGTTTCCATTGCATCCTCCTGTAAAAGAAATGTTTGTAACCACATTTCCTTCAATGTTAAGTTTTATTTCACTGGAACAGGTATCATGGGTTTTATAAGTATATTCCATAATATTATCAGCATTCTTCGGTCTTAAAAGCCCTACAATCTCATCTTCCACTATCGCCATATCTGTAGTAGGCTCAAAACGCTCTACAACATTCCCCTGTCTGTCAATCAGAAATTTGGTAAAGTTCCATTTAATATCACTGTTTTGGGCATAATCCGGGTCTGTTCTTTCCAAAGAACTTTCAAGAATCGGCGTCAAAGGGTGTTCCGGATCAAATCCTGCAAAGCCTTTTTGTGATTTTAAATAGGCATAGAGCGGGCTCTCGCTACTGCCGTTCACTTCTACCTTAGAGAAAATCGGAAATGTAATTCCATAAGTAGAGTCACAAAAACTTACAATTTCTTCATCGCTTCCGGGCGCCTGATGCCCAAACTGGTTACAGGGAAAATCCAAAATGACAAATCCCTCGTCGCCGTATTTTTCATAAAGCTCCTGTAAACTGTCATATTGCGGAGTAAAACCACACTCTGTTGCAGAATTGATTATCAACATTACTTTTCCGGCATGATCTTTTAAAGATATTTCAGCACCTTCTGTATTTCTTACATTAAAATCATAAATATTCATAGAAATCCTCTCCTTTTTTATTCTATAACAGTTCCTTTATTTTTTCGTCTATCTTTTCCGGCGTAACCGTCGGAGCAAAACGTTCAACTACATTCCCGTTTCTGTCAACTAAGAACTTAGTAAAATTCCATTTAATATTATTACCCATAACTCCTTTCTGCTGCGATTTCAGAAAAGTGTACAATGGTTCTTCGCCCTCGCCGTTTACCTCGATTTTCTTAAACTGCCTAAAGGTTACGCCATATCGTGACTGACAGAAGTCTGTAATTTCTTCATCGCTTCCCGGCGCCTGATGCCCAAACTGGTTACATGGAAAATCAAGAATCTCCAACCCTTTAGACTGATACTTCTCATACAAGTCCTGCAGCCCTTCATATTGCGGCGTAAAACCGCAGCCTGTTGCCGTGTTTACAATCAAAAGAACCTTGTCCCTGTAATCTGCAAGAGAAACTTCACTGCCGTCCTGTGCCTTTACAGAATAATCATAAATACCCATTTTTACCTCCTTATCAATTTTATACTATTTAATTGCGTTCAATTTATTATAAATAGATTGTACACAATCTATTTTGCTTTGTCAACTATATTTTCCAACTTTTTCTTTTTCCTGTAAAATGATAAAAAGAGTGGGGATCAAAACTATGATTGAATAAAATTAGCTAAATGCGAAACTATTGTCACAAGCTACGAACTTGAACAAAATAAACAAAAATGTGGCTCATTGCAGAGCAGAGACGCCCCATTTTTGTTTATTTTGTTCAAGTTCTGGTTATTGATTTTGCAAAAAAGAAAGGCGGTAGTTCCTCATTTAAATGCTTATAATTTATGAGAATGCTTCCGGAACAATCGAATTGTTTCAAGATGTTGTTTTTTGTGTTGGCTTTAACATAAAAATACAAGTATAATAATCCTTTGTTTTATCATAAAGATATTTTAAGACCGTTACTTCTCCCTTTTGCTTAAAAAGTTCCAAGTATACCGGATTATGATATATAATTGTAATTGTCTTTTTTTCAGAAACTTTCAGTAATTCATCTGCTACTTTTTCCATAACAAAACCAGAAAAGGGGTTGAACATAAAAAATATATTATATTCGTTATACTTCTTAAATTCCGTTGCATTAATTTGCTGACAAGATACCCTATTCTTCATCCCAAGTAGTTGAAAGTTTTTCACTGCAATATCAATAAGCCTTGCATCTATATCGATTCCTGCTATTTTTTGGAAAGGATATTCAGTAGCAATTCTAAGAACAGCTCCCTTGCCGCATCCAATATCCAACAGTTTATCCTCACCGGTAAAAATTAGGGTGTCAAAAATCTCTTTGACATGTTTTTCTGCTGTTTTGCTGTAACCATGATATAAACCGTGACTTTTTCTTAATAAAGACGTATCACGCATTGTAAAATCTAATCCTTTAGGTTTTTCAAGCAAAAAATATTGTATGTTAAATTGTATATATCTTTTCCATTTTGCAAACATTTGAACCATTCCTTTATTATGTACTGTAATTATTTTCAGAGTTCTCTTTTATCCGAGCGCATATAAAATATAACATAATAGGTTATATAAATCAAGTATAACATTACCTTTAACTAGGTTTTAAGAAGTAACAGGTAATAATAAACTATACCTATATAGTAAGAGAAAGGTATTAAAATGGAAAATTATAAAATCGCTATGGGAAAACGGATGAAAAAACAGAGAAAGTTATTGCATATGACACAGGAGCAAATTGCGGAAAAACTGAATGTCTCTGTAAAGCACTATGGCGGAGTAGAGCGTGGGAATGCCGGATTGTCTATTGAAAACCTTATTATTGTCAGTGATATTTTAGGGGTAGATTTGAATTATCTGATAAGGGGAGAAGAACAAATAGAAAATATACCAAGCCGGATGAAAGAAATTTATTTAAACTCTTCGCCAGATAGACGTCAGCGAATTATAGAATTATTGGAAGTTGCCGATAAATTCTGATTACAGTAAAAAAATAGAGAACGGTTACCATACCGCTCTCCATAATTTTATTCAATCATAGTTTTGGGACTCCCTCTTTCAGTTTATAGTTCAATCCACCTTATACAGATAAAAGTCATCCAGCGTTCCCCAGCCTTTTGCCGCACAGCTGATGGATGCGCCGACGATAAGCGTTCCGTCCTCGCCTACGGTAATGTCTGAAATTACCGGATTCTGCCAGTTGCACCAGCCGCTTACACCGGTTAATGCCGCCAGATTATCTCTTCCGTTATCCGCATATATATACATCTCTGCATTATTTCCTGCATCGCCGCCCTGCAGATACAGTCCGAACTCATAAGTGCCCGGCGTAAGACCCGTTATCTTCTGTTCAACCGTGAAAGACACCTCCGATTCCGACCAGTANTGCAATGACATAACGCCGCTGTATGCATCGGATTCTTTCTCCTGAAAATCCGTTGTACCACTGGCTTTGCTCGTAATCTCCCACATGGAAGTATCCGCATCTTCAAAGCCNGGATTCNNTACATAGTTAAAATTATCTACATTTACNNTACAGCAAATCTCAGTCTTCTCATCGGTAGTTTCCGTACCGTCAAGGATTCTGCCCCATATCTCATAACTTCCCGCCTGNGAAGTATCAATATTTAATACCTGTTCTTCATACCACTCGACCGGCACCTCGTCAGTGCTTCTGTCATTATATAAAACTGTAGCATTTTCGGGCATTTCGACNTCTTTACCAATCAAGATATTGACATCGTCCACTGATATCTTTTCCACTACCTGTTCCACAATTGTTCCGCAGTGCAGATATTTAAACACTTTCAAAGATTCCAGCGGATGTCCNTCAAAATCAAACATAGCCTGATTATCCCATGAGCTTCCGCCATAGTATACTCCGGCATCCTTCGGATCATATTCCGATGCATAGCTGGATGCCCAGCCGGAACCAAAACCTTCCCATTTTTCCTGATTGCTCTTAAGCACGTCGGCAGAGCTTCCGTCATAAACTCCTACCGGTATCCATGCAGGCTCCCAATAGAANACTCCAAGCCCTGCNTCTCCNACACCTGCAATTGCCGCGCATACATCACGGACAGCATTCACCTGTCCCTGCTGCGTCGCCGGATATCCCGCTACCAAATCGCCTTCGCTGACACTGTTTCCTGAACCGTCTCCGTCCTCAACAGTGTATGGGTAAGAAGTTTCTGCTATAAGCACTTTTTTACCATAATCTTTTGAAACCGTATTCAGCACTTCCGTCAGGTTTTCCAGACTGCCATGCCAGAATGTATAATATGAAACGGCGAAAATATCATAATCTATTTCTTTATCCACTAACTTCTGCGCATTGGCAAGTATTCCGCTTTTATCGGAAACATCTGTAAAATGGACTGCTATCTGGATGTCCATATCCATTTCCTGTCCTATCTCCCTGATTGCCCTCGAGCCCGCCTGTAAAAGCTGTCTTCTCTTGCCCCAGTCGATTTCACCGGACATACCGTTGTTGATTTCATTTCCAATCTGCACCATGCCGACATCAGCGCCCGCATTGATGATTTCTGTCAGGCTCTCTCTTGTGAACTGATAAAGCGCCTCGGACTTATCCTCTATCGCCATACCGTCCCATGCCTTCGGACACATCTGCTTACTCGGATCCGCCCAGAAATCGGAGTAATGATAGTCCACGCACAACTTCATTCCGTACTTAGCAGCTCTCGCACCAATTATAGCTGCCGTCGCCGTATCGTTATTGCCGCCTCCGTATCCGTTGCCGTTTTCATCATACGGATTGTTCCAGACGCGCACACGTATATAATTCACGCCATTCTGTGCCAGTGTCTGAAAAATATCCTGTTCCACGCCTTCTTCATTATAGAAAACAACACCGCTGTTTTCTTCCGCTATGATACTGGAAATATCCACTCCCCTGATAAAATCATCCGGGAGATTCTCAATCGGGTCTACATAAACTCCCGCTTCTTCTGCTTCAGTTGGCAAATCATAGGTAATTGCCTCAATCTTGGTTCTCTCATTTGCCACAGTCTGCTGTTCTTCCGAAACATTGCCTGACTCGGATTCAACATTTTCAGTCTCGGATTCGACATTATCCTGCACCGGCTGTTCCCCGGTATTCCCACAGCCGCTTATCCCTATCATTGAACATATCATTACCAATGATAAAAAGTGATTCAGCTTCCTTCTCATAACCATACTCCTCTCCTAATATTATAATTTCAGTCTATCATAAATGAGATTATAAAAAAAGAGAAATTTAAAAGCCTCCCTGTCCACACAACAGAGAGGCTCTTATATACTTTTGGTTAATCAGAAATCCTATTAAGAGTAAAATCATCTACAGTTCCCCAGCTTTTGGCGTTACACTTCATGCGTACGCCGATTGTAAGCGTTCCGTCAGTAACTTTGATTTCAGGAATCGTGGGATTCTGCCAATTAGCCCAAGTGGTTACCATGAATGGAACCGTCTGCTCTTCTCCACCGACAACCGCATATAATTCCATTTCGGCATCCGTCACATCTCCGCCCTGGGCATAGACCATAAGCTGATAAGTTCCGGGCTCTAAATCCGTTAAATCCTGCTCAATCGAGAATTCCATATCAGAGTTCTCTGACCAGAAATGGAAAGCAACTTCTCCTGTATAGGCATCGTCTGCTTTGGTCTGGAAGTCAGTCGGATTATTGTCTCCTGCATATGTAACCTTCCACATGGAAGTATCCGACTCTTCAAAGCCCGGATTCTTAGCGTGGTTAATCATCTTGACTTCCACATTACAGGTTACTTCCGTACCGTCACCAAGAGAACCTGTAATCTCATATGTACCGCCGACATTCGTGTCGATAGCGGCAATCTGAGCCTCGTCCCATGCAACATCCGCCTTTTCGTTTGCCGAGCGGTCATTATAAATAATATCAATCTTCTCGGGAAGACTTAATTCAGTGCCGACATCGCTCGTTACATAAACGGATGGAATCACGTCAATTGCCAAAGGTGCGGTTGAACCGTATTTTAAATACTTGAAAACATTTAACGAAGCAAGCGGATAACCGTCAAAATCAAACATTGCCTGATTATCCCATGAGCAGCCGCCGTAATATAATCCGGCGTCTTCCGGGTCGTAGTCAGCCGCATAACTGCTTGCCCATCCGCTTCCGAATTCTTCCCATATAGGTGAATTGTCAACGTTTGCTTTGCCGACCGGAATCCATACTCCTTCCCAATAAAATACGCCGAGTACGCCTACTTCATTTGCAGCTTCGCAGACATCGCGTATCATGGTCGCCTGGCTCTGCACGGTTGCACCATATCCTTCAACCAGATCGTCCGTGCCTACGAAGCTATTGCCGCTGCCGTCACCGTCTTCCGAGGTATAGCAGTATGAGGTTTCTGCAATAACAACCTTTTTACCGTATTTTTCCTGAATGAGTTTCGCGACGTTCTGCATGTTTTCGTTTGTACCATCCCAGAAGGGATAATATGATAAGCCGAAAATATCATAATCCACGCCGAAGTTTTTTAAGTTTGTGGCAATACGGTCTATTCCGTCATTATCCTCAATATTGGTATAATGTACGACAATCTGGATATCTTTTCCGTATGTATCGGATATTTCACGTACCGCACGGCTACCTGAACTCAAAAGCATCGTAACCATGGGAACCATCGTCTCTCCCGACATACCGTTGTTGATTTCATTACCTATCTGTACCATTCCTACATCTACGCCGGCGTCAAGAAGTTCCGTAAGACTNGCTTTTGTAAAATCATAAAGGGCATTGCTTTTTTCTTCGCTGTCCATACCTTCCCACGCCTTTGGAGCATGCTGTCTCTTTGGGTCGGCCCAGAAATCGGAATAGTGGAAATCAATACATACCTTCATTCCATATTTAGTTGCACGCTTACCGAGTTCAATAGCAGTAGCCAGATCATTATTACCGCCGCCGTATCCGTTGCCGTTTTCATCATATGGGTCATTCCACACGCGCAGACGTATATAATTAACACCGGACTGCGCCAATGTCATGAAGACGTCCTGCTCTTCGCCTTCATAGTTATAATATTTAACGCCGCTCTTTTCTTCAACGAGTACCGAAGATGCATCCATACCCCGTATAAAGTCATCTGAAATATTTGCAATAGGCTCCACATAAATCTCAGATTCTTCCGGACCATCCGGCAGCGGAAATACTGTGACTTCCATATCAGACCCTTCTGACGTATTTCCCGTCTGTGTCGAATCCTGTGTTTCTCCGGAATCCTGTGTTTGTGCAGAATCCTGCGTCTGGGTTCCTGTACCGGACGTATCTCCGTTTGTTCCGCATCCTGCCAAAGTCGTGAAACAAAGACTTGTGCTTACACACAAAGCAAGTAATTTTGCGTGAAAACGCTTCATAAATATATTCCTCCCTTTCTGTTTTCGTATGCCTTTCGATTTGTCTTGATGTATCGCCGTATAACTTTACTTTTTTATTATTTTTATCTATAATTGTCTTAATCAGTATACCCGTAAAGCAAGTCTGCCAGCGGGAATAACGGCGATTTTATAAGAGTATTATAGACAATCAGCGTTTAATACATCAATATCGCAAAACGATTTTAAAGTTTCAATTTGTATCATATTCGGGATTCGTGATAAGAAATGGGGAAAATTATGGCAAAAGGTACTATACTGAATATGCTGGAGGCATTAGACAGTATTGACTCCTCTATTAAAGTACAGAACGGGGAAAGTGATTTCAGCCGCTTTTACAGCATGAATGTTCCTTTTCAGGTTACACTGGAATACTGTAACGGTTCTGATCCTGATGACTATGTGAATGTGGTTACTTTATCTTTCGATAAATCCGTTCTGTATCAGGAATCCGTCGCCCTGAAGAATTACTCTTACTATAAGGACGCGCCGCATTTCCATGATTTTTTTGAGTTCGTAATTGTTTTAGAGGGAAGCATTGTCCAGAAGATAGAAGGAAAAGAGTATCTGTATACTGCCGGCTCCTGCTGCCTGATAAATCGCAGCCTGCGCCATCTGGAGCATTATAATTCCAAGAGTAAGGTCCTGTATATCGGTCTGTCGCCCGACTTTATCGCCGGGCTGTTTGACTCTGCACACAATTCATTTTTTACAAATGAAAAAGAGATATGCAACAGCGCTGTTTACAACTTTATAATGGATGACTTGAAAAATTCAGGCAAACGTGCATACCTTGACTTTATCCCGACATATCACAATCATCAGAATGCNCNCCGTCTGNATTCCTTGGCCGATTCAATGATACAGACCCTGCTTTATCCTGAATTCGGAGCTTTCTATCGGATATGCGGGCAGCTTTGCTCATTCCTGTCTTACCTTTCCTCACCGCAATACTATCACTGTACCAATATCCGACTTGATACAAACAGCGATTTTCTGCTTTTTTCACGTATTACAAGGCTCTTTGAGGAAAGCGACGGCCGNATGACGCGCACGGAGATGGAACAGTTTCTTAATTACAGCGGCGATTATCTCAACCGCATCGTAAATAAATACACCGGTCTGTGCCTTTTTGACTATGGCATGACCTTCTGCCTGAAAAAGGTTNCACAATGCCTGACNGAAACAAACGAGCCCATCAGCGCGATTGCCGCGCGGCTGAAATTCACGAACCGAACGCATTTTTATTCTCTTTTTAAAGAAAAATACGGCGTTACTCCTAAGGAATACNGGAAAATGCACTAACCAAGGTTATTGTTCCATTTTATACACTTCAAGGTATACNCNTTTACGGTTTTCTTCAAGAAACTGTTTTGTCTNTTCATAAAATTCGCGGTCGTCTAACAANNTNACAATTTCGGGAGCATACATGGTATTCTTTCCGAACTGNAATTCTTCCACCAGCTTATCATAGTCTTTGGAGGCAGCATAGCATCGTCCAATGTTATCCGTTCCGGCATCCAGCGCGTCCACCACAGTAACAATATCAGCNATCAGGCGATCGCGNACAGGACAGTCTTCATCAGAGTTCGGATAGCCTCTTCTTCCGTCATATGAGCGATGATGGCAATAGGCTATCTTCGCCATATCATCCATTTGAAGGGCCTTNAACAGATTATANCCCAAAAAAGGATGCAATTTGATACAGGCGAATTCCTCATCCAAAAGTTTGCGNCTGTAACACCCTACATAATTGAGCAGCATGCACTTTCCAAGGTCATGATACAGTCCGCTCTCGTAAGCCAGCTCCAACAGCTGTTCCAGATTACCTGACGTCTCATCGACTTCATCAATACCAAAAGTACCTGACAACAGCTCAGGATTCACCTGCACCAGCCGGNCACAGAACCATCTGGTNAGCAGCGCGACCATTCGGGAGTGAACAAACGTGGGAGGATGGCAGGCCAGAATGTAATCCAGCAGCCGATGGGAAAACGTTTTATCCTGTCTGTGATAAATACATTGCAATACGTTGAACTGACTGNGAAACCTGAAGTCCGTATTCATTATTGGGAAGTAAAAACAAATACTCCCTCTGTTTGTCCATGGCGCGATTAAGCCGGGGCTGTATTGCCTGATATTCTTCTCTTGAAAGACATTTGGCATAGCGTGTCAGGTATTCAGGAGTACTTAAGAGCGTCCANATGTTATCCCCTGAGAAATCATGAATATCGGCAGATTCGCATAGTTCNAACAGGATATCAATCAATTCCTGTACCGTAGCCAGACCCATATGATACCTGGCCGCCATATTTACATACCGGGTACGAACGCCTACACTTCTATCGCTGGTTTGGGAAATCTGTTCCTGATGATGATAAACATAGTCCGCAGAANCCATCACTTCCCGCGCNATNTCAGGATCATCCATATCCCGAAGAACNGACANNAANTTCGTCCTGTCATAATGCATTGAGTAGACATAAGTATCCCATGGAAATTCAGGATTCATCTGNCTGTAGTACGGTGACTCAAAAACTTCCATGGCATTGTTGAAACATTTCATATAATCCGCCCAATAGGCTGAATCATCACCCTCTGAATTAGACAGTCCATACTTAATATTACCCAGACAGCGCAGAATATAATTTCGTGTCTGAGGATTCTTCAGCTCTTCATACCGTTCCAGATAGGAAGCGCCCATCCTGAAATATTCGCCAATCTGCTTATGAAACAAATCCAAGTTTTGACTCCCGTCCTTGACATTCAGATAAAATAGGGTAATTCCCTGATAGTACAACTCACNTATCATCTGATCAATATCCTNATGATACTGTGCATATGTATATAGCAGCTTATGAATCCGATAAGCAATACCNGTGTCCAGACTACGGTTAAAACGAAAAAGCGCCTCGGCCAGTTCGCTCAACTGNGAAACCTCTTCCTCTGTAAGAATATCTGCTTCTTTAGAAAAAAGAACCTCGTTCAGGATTTGGCTGTTCTCCTCGTGAATCTCATATATGCGCATCGCGCTTTCACGAATTGCCTGCAGAAATTGTTCCNNAGTCATATTCGGTTCAAATCNGGGTTTTATCAGACTATTCACCTCAGTTAGATTATCCACATATCTCTGATATATATTCTCCATTTATTACGCCGCCCCCTTTGAGAATGCTACGATAATTTTATGTCGATATTTTATACTATATTTTATCTTCTGCAAACTTTCAAGTCATCTGATTATATCAAATCTATCTTAATAAAAAAAGCTTGCTAAGAATATTCACTTATGCTATAATACAGTTCGGTGGTTAAACATCCCACCAATAAATAGGGGAATCATACAGTGGCAGTATCACGGTCTCCAAAACCGTTCACGGGGGTTCGAATCCCTCTTCCCCTGCTNTAANTGNTACAGGCNAATCCATAANGGGTTCGCCTGTATTTTANACTATAGGAAACTACGNCTCAGNGCACTCGATTTTTTATCTCGCGAACTGGCTCTGATANAGGTTTGCNTAGAANCCNTTCATNGNNANNAGNGTCTCGTGATTTCCCTGTTCNATNATATTTCCNTCCTTCATNACCAGAATTACATCCGCTTCTTTTATNGTAGAAAGNCTGTGCGCCACAATGAANCTTGTTCTTCCTTTCATCATNGTNGCAAATGCCTGTTGAATNTTGATTTCCGTTCTGGTATCNATGGANGANGTAGCTTCNTCNAGAATCAACATNGGNGGCAGGCANAGCATGACTCTTGTAATNCATANGAGCTGTTTTTGTCCNTGTGAAAGATTTCCGCCNTCNTCCGTGATAACCGTATCGTATCCNTTNGGCAGACGTCTGATGAAACTGTGTGCATGAGACGCCTTTGCAGCCGCAATTATTTCCTCATCTGCAGCATCAGGTTTTCCCATAANNATATTATCGCGTATCGTTCCTGTTTTCAGCCANGTTTCCTGCAATACCATGCCATAGTTTGCACGAAGGCTTTTNCTNGTNACTTCTCTGATATCATAGCCGTTTACACGGATTGCTCCTGCGTCTACGTCATAGAAACGCATCAGTAAGTTGATAACCGTTGTTTTCCCACAGCCTGTCGGTCCGACTATNGCGATTCTCTGCCCCGGTCTAACTGCGAGATTNAAATTCTCTATNAGTTTTTTGTCAGGAACATAAGAGAAAGACACNTCTTCCAGAGTTACAGTACCGTCGGCATGACCTAATGCAACTGCATTATCCGGTTCTGCNNTCTGCGGTTCTTCTTCTATCAATTCAAAGATTCTNGCAGCGCAGGCAAGCGCGTTCTGCAGCTCCGTTACCACACCCGATATCTCATTAAAAGGCTTGGTATACTGGTTCGCATAGCTTAAGAAACAGGAAAGCTGTCCTACNCTGATGCCCCNGCGTATTGCAAGGATTGCGCCACAGATTGCCACGCCCGCATACACAAGGTTATTGACAAATCTGGTTGACGGATTCGTAATNGANGAGAAAAATATGGCATTTANTGATGCCTTTTGCAGCCTTCCGTTAATTTCATCAAACTTTTCCAATGACTCATCCTCATGTGAAAAAGCCTGCACGATTTTCTGGTTTCCAATCATCTCGTCGATAAAAGCCGTCTGCTCTCCTCTGGTCTCGGACTGCAGCTTAAACATAGTNAATGTTTTCTTAGCTATAAAACCCGCTACCAGAAACGAAAGCGGCGTNATAAGCACAACCACTCCTGTGATACCTACATTGATACTCAGCATGAATCCAAGAGTTCCGACTATAGTGATGACTCCGGTAAAAAACTGTGTAAATCCCATTAANAGNCCGTCTGCAAACTGATCCACATCTGCTATGACACGNCTCACTATTTCACCATAGGAATGTCCGTCGATATATTTAAGCGGCAGTATCTCTATTTTACGAAATGCTTCATTCCGGACATCCTGCACTATCCGGTANGTCATCTTATTNTTGCAGACATTCATAAGCCACTGNGCCAATGCAGTAATCATAATNACTACNGCCATTTTCTNNAGAATTACAANAATNCCNGGAAANTCCACCANNCCTTTTTCNATAATAAGGTCTATGGCATATCCCGTCAGAATCGGCAGATACAATGTAAGCGCCACGCTTACGGCAGCCATCACAATCGANAANGACAGATATACCCAATANTTTCTGACATANNGAAGAACTTTGTTTAAAGTATCTTTCTGCCTTNNTTTTTGCTCTGATTTCATCTGTTTCATCCCATATATTCCTTTCTATATCATCAGATAATTGAGAAACTCTTTTGCACAGCCAGAACTTAGTCACAATAANCAAAATAAGGCGCGATTTCGCTTGCGGTGAGCACCGTTTTTGTTTATTGTGACTAAGTTCGTCACCTTCCGCATAACAGTTTCACAATCAATATAANCNTAAACCTGNGAATAATGAATCTCCTTATATACCTCNCATGTCTNGAAGCAGTTCCTCATGTGTTCCGNNTCCAACCATTCTGCCGTCATCCAGTACGATAATCTGGTCGGCGTGCTGAATGGATGAGGTNCTTTGTGATACGATGAAAACAGTGGTNCCGTCACCCATCTCTCGAATCGCCTTACGCAATTTGGCGTCAGTCGCATAATCCAATGCAGAAGCGCTGTCATCCAGAATCAATATTTCCGGCTGCTTCACAACCGCTCTGGCAATCGTCAGACGTTGTCTCTGGCCTCCGGACAAGTTCTTTCCGCCCTGCGCAATCGGCTCATCCAGCCCTCCCGGCTTGGCATCAACGAATTCCTTTGCCTGAGAGATTTCCAATGCCCTATTCATTTCTTCTGTCGTAGCGTCCTGCTTTCCCCACGCCAGATTATCTCTGATACTTCCCTGAAAAAGAACCGCTTTCTGCATTACCATACCTATTTTATCCCGCAGCTCCTCCATCGAAAAGTCCTTAACGTCTTTTCCGTCTATCTTCACACTGCCTTTGGTAGCATCATAAAATCTCGGAATCAGATGTACTAATGAAGATTTACCCGAACCGGTTCCTCCGATGACTCCTATTGTCTGACCTTTTTTTACCTTAAAGTCAATATCGCTCAGGGATTCCGCCCCTGCGCCGCTATAGGTAAGAGCGACGTGGTCAAATTCCACTACATATTGAGCGGTCGAGTCAATACAGTGTACATTCCCATCTATATTTCTGCACCCTTCACTCTCTTTATGCTCTTCGTTTCCTTTTTTCTCCTTCCACTCCATACCTGACTGTATCTCAAAAACTCCCTGAATACGGTTTGCGCATGCAAGAGCTTTCGTAATCGTAATAATCAGGTTAGCAAGCTTGATAAGCTCAATGAGAATCTGTGACATATAGTTGACTAAGGCAACAACTTCTCCCTGTGTGATATATCCCGTATCGACTCTGACAGCTCCGGTATAGATTAAGGCTACTGTTGCAACGTTCACAATAATGAATGTGACCGGATTAGTCAGTGCAGAAAGTTTTCCTACGAACAGTTGAATATCAGTCAATTCACTGTTACTATTTTCAAATGCATCTATTTCCTGCTCTTCTTTGTGAAAAGCACGAATGACTCTCACACCGGTCAGGTTTTCCCTTGTCCTGCCTAATACCTTATCCAGCCCCGCCTGTACTTTCTTATAAAGAGGCATCGTTATCATCATAATGCCGAACACAACCACCGACAGAAGCGGTATAGCCACAACAAATATAAGCGCCGCTTTTACATCAATCGTAAAAGCCATGATCATTGCACCAAACACAATAAACGGAGAACGCAGGAATAAACGTAAGACCATGTTCACACCGTTCTGCACCTGATTGACGTCAGATGTCATACGTGTAATCATAGTCGATGTGCCAAGCGTATCTATTTCGGTAAAAGAAAGCTTCTGCAAATGTTCAAACAGCGAATGTTTCAATTGTGTAGAGAATCCTACCGCTGCTTTTGCGGCAAAATACTGTGCAGTTATGGAGCAGGTTAGTCCTATTAATCCAAGCAATACCAGAATCAGCCCCATTTTCAGTACATATGGCACATCCTCCCTGTAGATTCCTTTATCTATGACCGCTGCCATTACAAGCGGGACGAACAACTCAAACCCCGCTTCCAGCATTTTAAAAAGCGGAGACAGAATTGTCTCTTTCTTATAATCCTTTAAAAAAACCAGCAATTTTTTCATAATGCTAATCCTCCGAATTAAAGCAGCCCTTTACGATACATACAATTACAAATCTACATCTTATGTTACAAAGTCTTCTGCTTTTTGATTCATACAAAACGGCAGTTCAATTCTCATCAAACTGCCACTCTGAAGGCACTACTATAATCATATCAAATCAATAGCATCCTTTATGGAAGCTACTCCGATTATCCTGACATCTTTTATATTCTTTAACTGCTTTACGCATACCTGCGGAATGATGCAGGTAGTATATCCCATCTTTACCGCTTCCCTGACGCGCTGCTCTATCATACTGACACTGCGGACCTCCCCGCTTAATCCTATTTCCCCAAAAGCCGCCATTTTATCATCAATCGGCCGATTCTTGAAGCTGGAAGCGACCGCCATCGCAATTCCCAAATCTATCGCAGGCTCCGTAATCTTCATACCTCCCGCCAAATTGACATATGCGTCACAATCTGACATCTGTAATTCCACCCGCTTCTCTAAGACAGCCATCAGCAGATTGACCCTGTTAAAATCCGTTCCAATCGCCTGTCTTCTGGGAAAACCGAAATTAGTACGGCAGACCAGCGCCTGTATCTCTATCAGAATCGGTCTGGTTCCCTCCATAGAGCAGGACACAATGGAGCCGCTTGCCCCTTCCGGTTTTCCTTCCAGCATAAATTCAGAAGGATTCGTCACCTCTATTAATCCCTGTTCCTGCATCTCAAAAACGCCGATTTCATTGGTAGAACCAAATCGGTTTTTCACGCCCCGCAATATTCGGTATGAGGCATGTCTGTCTCCTTCAAAATATAAAACCGTGTCTACCATGTGCTCCAATACNCGNGGNCCCGCTACAGTTCCNTCTTTTGTCACATGCCCNACNATAAATATNGAACTTCCAAGNCCNTTGGCAAGCTGNAAAAANACATTNGTCGCNTCCCTGACCTGNGATACGCTGCCCGGNGCNGACGAAACATCTTCCTGATACACGGTCTGAATTGAATCAATGATTGTAATATCCGGTTCAATACGTCTGATGGTTTCTTCTATGATTCCCAGATTAGTCTCGCATAAAAGCAGTAGGTTTTCCCCGAACTCTCCTATGCGGTTTGCCCTTATTTTTATCTGTTTTAAGGATTCTTCACCGGAAATATACAAAACCTTTTTGTTATTATCAGCTATATTCCGGCACACCTGTAAAAGAAGAGTAGACTTACCTATACCAGGATCGCCCCCTACCAGAATCAAAGAGCCGGGCACAATTCCTCCGCCCAGCACTCTGTCCAGCTCTTTTATATCAGTAGACAGCCTCTCTTCATCCTTAAGCGTAATATCAGAAAGCTTTGANGGTTTAGNCTCTTCCCGCCTNGCTGCAGNGCCNGATGGCNTTCCCGCACTTTTGGCGCTTATCTTCTCTTCTACAAAAGTATTCCATTCGCGGCATCCCGGACACTGTCCCATCCATTTAGACGACTCATATCCGCAGCTCTGACAGTAGAATACCGTAGTCATTTTTGATTTTGCCATAAAACCTCTAATTTTCTTACTTTACTATCCTTACACNGACTTCTCCGGCTCCTGCAAGCTCTACGCTGACACTCAGCTTACCACCCAGATTNGTCTTCATTCTTCCTATACTTTCACCATTAATAAAGACTTCGTATTCCGCTTCNTCTTCCAAGCCAACCGTAATCTGGGCATCTTCATCTCCCTCTACCTGAAAGCTTACGCCGTCCTCTTTTTCCACAAAATTATTAACGCTGGTACCCGGTACGGATTCGTACGCAAACATACCGTTTTTCTCAAGCTTAGTTATGCTATTATAGGTTTTTACTTTTAATAAGTCACCCGCATGCTCGAAATCTTCAACTTTTGCCTTTGCAGCAAGCTTATGGTTTCCAAAGCTGACNGCACCGTCTGCCTCTGTTCGAATCAATTCTTCTACTACAGCCATTGCTATTCCTCCTATGTCGCTCTATTGTCATTGTTTTATAGCATAAGTAACCTTTTTNCCCTTAATGGTAGCAGATACTTTATCTCCGCTCTTCACATTGCCTGCGAGNATCTCTTCCGCAAGCGAGTCTTCTATCTCAGTCTGAATAGCGCGCTTCATCGGTCTTGCTCCCATCTTGGCATCTATATATCTCTCCACTATATACTCCCTTAACGCCGGCGTAATAGTCAAATCAATATTCATTTGCGNAGCNCATCTTTTNACAAGATTCNTTGANAAAAGCGANACTATCTGCTTCATATTATCTTTATTTAATGCATGGAATACTATAATCTCATCAATTCTATTGATAAACTCNGGCTTGAATATTCTCTTTACTTCTTCCATAACGCCTGATTTCATTTTNTCATAATCCTGCTTTTCACTGCTGCCCGACGTAAATCCCAGGTTCTTCGGCTCCACGATTTTCTGCGCCCCTGCATTGGAGGTCATGATCAGAATAGTGTTTTTGAAGCTGACCTTACGCCCCTTGGAATCCGTAATATGTCCATCATCAAGCACCTGCAGCAATATATTGAANACATCAGGATGAGCCTTCTCTATTTCATCAAAAAGAACGACTGAATAAGGATTCCTTCTGATTTTTTCACTCAGCTGTCCGCCCTCTTCAAATCCAACATATCCCGGAGGAGAGCCAATCATCTTAGATACGGAATGCCCTTCCATATATTCGGACATATCAACGCGTATCANAGCATTTTCCGAGCCAAACATCGCTTCTGCAAGCGCTTTGCTGAGTTCAGTCTTACCTACGCCGGTAGGCCCAAGGAATAGAAATGAGCCAATCGGTCTGTTAGGATCCTGNAAACCAACACGNCCTCTNCGCATGGCTTTGGCAACTGCCGTCACCGCTTCCTCCTGTCCTATGACGCGTTTATGAAGAGTGGACTCNAGCTTTAAGAGTCTTTCACTCTCTTTTTCAGCAAGCTTCTTTACCGGAATTTTCGTCCAGAGAGCAACTACTTCCGCNATTTCATTCTCNCCNACACTTAAATGTCTCTTTTCATCATCTTTTTCAAGNTTTTTCACCATGCGCTCATATTTCTTNATCAGCGCTTCCTGTTTCTTCCTAAGCTCACCCGCCTGTGTAAAAGCTTCAATTCTGATAGAACGCTCTATCTGCAAATCAACTTTTTGAATCTCATCAGACAGTTCTTTTAACTTATCAGGCTGNTTTGCCGCTTTAAGNCTCGCCGCTGCCGCCGCTTCATCAATCAGGTCAATNGCCTTATCAGGCAGATTNCTGTCNTTGATATATCTNGATGATAAAGCAACTGCAGCCTTTACTGCCTCTTCAGTAATTGTAACCTTATGATGNTCCTCATATTTATATGCNATACCCTGCAATATATTTTCTGCTTCTTCTATAGTGGGCTCTTCTATAGTCACAGGCTGGAATCTTCTCTCNANCGCNGCATCCCNCTCTACATACTTACGGTACTCTGCAATAGTCGTAGCTCCGATTAATTGAATCTCGCCTCTGGCTAGAGAAGGCTTTAGTATATTAGATGCGTCAATAGCNCCCTCTGCGCCTCCTGCACCGATGATAGTATGCATCTCATCCAGAAAAAGAATGATATTACCNTCCTCAATGACTTCCTTGATTACCTTTTTAATTCTCTCTTCAAATTCACCACGGTATTTNCTGCCCGCTACCATACCTGACAAATCAAGCGTCATTACCCNCTTNTCCTGCACGGTAAACGGNACGTCTCCCGTTATGATTTTCATTGCCANACCTTCCACTACTGCGGTCTTACCTACTCCCGGTTCACCGACCAGACATGGATTATTCTTAGTTCTTCTGCTTAAAATCTGAACTACCCGCCTGATTTCTTCTTCTCTTCCTATAACCGGATCGAGTTTTCCCTCTTTTGCAAGTGCGGTCAAATCCCTGCTGTACTGCTCCAATGTCGAAGTAGAAGATTTCTTTTTATTCTGCTTCTTTCCCAAGTCTTCTTTATACAGGGATTTATCAGCTCCCATAGCCGTCAGGACTTCCACATACAGCTTTTGAATGGAAATTCCCATTGTACTGAGCAGTCTGACTGCTACATTATCGCCTTCCTTCAATAAAGCCAGCAAAATATGCTCTGTTCCCGTCTTTTCACTGTGAAAACGTTCAGCCTGCCTGTGTGCCTCCTCAAGCACCCTCTCAGCTCTTGGGGAGTATCCATCCCTTTCCGCCAGCATGACCGTACTCTCCGGTGCGATCAAATCTTTTATCATCTCTTTTATCTGATATTCCTCTACACCACTGTTTTCCAGTACTGTAGCAGCAACTCCGGTATTCTCCCTGAGCAGGCCTAAAAGGATATGTTCTGTTCCTACATAACTCTGTTTTAAATTTCTGGCTGCACGTTCAGCCATATTGAGCGCTGTCCTGGCCTTATCAGTAAATTGTGGCTGCATGATCATACTCCTCCATAATCCTCATATATTTCATCTATAAGAGCATGCACTTCTTCTCTGGAAATATTCTTACAATATGCTCTTGCAAGAATAACCTGCATTGCTCTTCTCATCTCTTCTAATGCATGCATTTTATTGATATCAATCGCAATTACTGCGCCTTTTCTCCTGTCAACCTTCACAAAGCCTTCCTGTTTCAACATGGAATANGCCTTATTGACAGTGTGCATGTTAATACCAATCCTATCTGCAAGCTGCCTTACTGATGGAAGTGTATCTCCCTCTCTGAATCTCGAAGCTGCAATCCCCATTACAATCTGATTTTTCAACTGCAGATACAAAGCCTCATCACTGTTAAAATCTATTTCTATTTCAACTATCATAAGTCCTCCATTTCTGCAATCTTACTTTAATCTTCTCCCTTATCCTTGTCCTTCATATTCAGAAATTCAAATTCAAAGTCATCATCATCCGCCAGNAAATTCTTNGCCTTTTTCTTCGGAGCCGGTTTGGGCCGCTGTGTTCCATCNTCTTCATAGGTNACTTCTTTTNCNGGAGCTTTCNTCTCCGGATCTACAGGTTTTTTNCGTACAGGAGGCTGCTGANNNTCAGNTGACGNNCTCCTTCTTCTTACAGGCTCNTCCTCTCTTGANGCANTGCTTCTNCNGCTTCCGCCGCTACTGCTTCTGGTACTNCTGCNCTCTCTGCTTTCTCNACTATCCCTGTTTTCTCTGTTCTCTCTAATACGNCTNTCAGCCTTCCAATTATCGCTTTCATCCTCTTCTTCTTCTCCGATATAGGCATCCCTCAGTTTGAAGAACATAAAAGTAAGCGCNACTGCAAGTATNACGACTAACGCAACCAGAATGNCGATGGCTATGCGTNGTTTTGAAATTGTTTTTTCATATATTGGCGTATTGATCNTCTGCGCATCTACCGCCTTAAGTAATTCTTCAACTCTTACTCTTGTAGCCTGTTCGCCGGTATAATCATGAAGCCACCATGCATACCCGTCACCATTAGGGTCTTCATAAACCACTGTATAGTCCTGATTTACCACCGGTTCCTCNGTCTGCGGTTCTTCTNCNGGNGTTTCAGGGTCTTCCACCNGCGGTTCTTCTACCGGTACCATATCGCCCAAAGTTATAAGGTCGTTACGTATATATCCGGTTTTTTCTGAACCGCTCGTTCCCGTAAAGGTAACGTAATACCACACACCGTCGCTGCCGTTTGTCTGCCCGCTTATTATAAGNGTTGTATTCTGCGGCATGGANTCAACAACTCCGGCGCTGGTAGAAGCNTTACTTCTGATTTTGGCTTTAGATGCCTTAANCGTAGCATATTGNAGNTCNAATGCCGTTTCCGGCTGNTCTTCNGCTCCTGACGCAGCAGNACTTACCGTCTGCGTTGNCTGTGTCGCTGCAGCATCTGCCGAATCAGTCTTGTCTATAAGATCAGAACGTACATATCCCNNNGTANCGCCTGAANTNATCTGATACCACAANGTTCCTGANGCNTCATTAACCTCNTTTNNNATNGTTACNGTTGTTCCCNNCGATAAACCNCCGACCTCCGCNCTATTTACATCAGCCGACTGTCTCACTTTGGCGTTTTGTTTTACTGTTCCCGTCGAGTCAGCCATNCTTATGGTTTTCTGCCCCATAAAAAGCAGAAAAGCACAAATCATTANCATTGCTAACTTCATAACCTTAATACTGCTGCATTTTTCAATTCTTTTCATCTCGATACCTCAACTCTTTCTTTTGTTGCTTTATGCNTTTTCAAGTTCTTTGTTANTGTTCACGCTTAAAGCGCTTTGCTCCATCGTCAGCATTGNTGCGTCCCATTCCGAAACCTGACATCATCTTAGCCTGTTTCTGACGTGCNTTGTCCTCAACCATCTTGTTATAGGAAACCTCGCATTTAGAACATACCCTGCCCGAACGAATGCTCGCACCGCACATTTCACATTTCAGGTATACGGTAGAGCCATCTGCGACCTCCAGACGTGATTCCTTAAGCATCGTACGAATCGTTTTTTGTTTCACGCCAGTCGCGTCCGCGGCCTGCGCCATAGTAACGCCGCTATGCCCCTCAACATAATTGCGCACCTTCCCATAATCATCATAATCCACATACTTGCACTTTTCACACCTATACTCACCGCAGCCNTTAAATACCATAACTCCGCCGCATTTTGGGCATTCTACCGGACGGTTGTATACGTCTAAATCTACAAAATCCTTTATGCCTCTCATATATATCCCTCCATATATATATATTAGTTATGTAAAAAGATAATTGTAATAACCAGAACTTAGTCAAAATAAACAAAATAAGGAGCGANTACGCTTGCGACGAGCGCCGTTTTTGTTTATNTTGNATAAGTTCGTNCACNGTTATNCNTCATCTATCGCCTTTCCTATATCATTTCTCATATATTTNTTTTCAAAATCAACCCATCCCGCCGCCTGATAAGCATTGGCCCTGGCTTCCTTCAGGGTATCTCCGGTTGCTGTAATTCCAAGTACCCTTCCGCCGTTTGTCACAATGCCTTTCTCAGTGAGNCTGGTNCCTGCATGGAAACAATAATAACCTTCCTTATCATTAAACTTCTCAAGNCCATCGATTGGAAATCCTTTTTCATAGGAAATCGGATAGCCTCCCGATGCAAGAATCACACAGACTGCCGCATTGTCTTCAAACTGTAGGTCAATTTTATCAAGTGTACCGTCTATACATGCTTCCACGACATCTATTATATCATTTTTCATCCTTGGAAGCACTACCTGAGCCTCCGGATCACCGAAACGCGCATTATATTCCAACACTCTCGGTCCCTTTGGNGTCAGCATCAGTCCGAAGAAGATAACNCCTTTAAANGGTCTTCCTTCNGCAGCCATCGCATCNACTGTCGCCTGATAGATATATTTTTTACANAAATCATCTATTTCCTTAGTATAAAAAGGACTCGGGGAAAATGTTCCCATACCGCCGGTATTTGGACCCTTATCNCCNTCATTTGCACGTTTATGGTCTTGNGCAGAGGACATTATCTTAATGGTCTTTCCGTCAACAAACGATAAAACGGAAACCTCCCTGCCNGTCATAAACTCTTCAATCACCATACGGCTTCCCGCATCTCCGAATTTCTTATCTTCCATAATGGTTTTAACGCCATCCATGGCNTCTTCCAATGTATTACAGATTAATACGCCTTTACCAAGCGCCAGACCGTCCGCNTTTAGCACAATGGGCATATNCGCTGTTTTCAGATATTCAACTGCCTTATTCGGGTCGTCAAAAGTTTCGTATGCAGCCGTCGGGATATNGTACTTTTTCATCAAATCCTTGGAAAACGCCTTNCTTCCCTCAAGAATCGCCGCATTCTTCCTCGGTCCGAAGACNCGCAGCCCCGCCGNTTCCATCTCATCTACCAGACCGCCGACCANCGGGTCGTCCATGCCTACTATTGTAAGGTCTATTTCATTTTCCTTAGCAAAAGACGTTAGTTTCTCAAATTCCATTGCGCCTATCGGAACACATTCNGCAATCTGTCCGATTCCCGCATTTCCCGGTGCNCAATATATTTTATCNNCNTTTTTNCTTTTNGCCACGCTTGCNGCNATCGCATGTTCTCTGCCGCCGCTTCCCACAATCAATACTTTCATAATACAGCCTTGCCTTTCTTTGTATGCTTATTGGATATACGGACGATGTCACTCTGTTCTTCTTACAATATTTCCATCTATATGCACTTTNCCATTGGCAATTAAGTTTATTGCCTGTGGAAGAATCTGCCATTCAGCCTGCTNCATGACTTTTTTTTGCAGGATTTCCGGCGTATCATCATCTTCTATCATAACCGCTTTCTGTAAAATAATGGGTCCCGTATCCGTTCCCTCATCTACAAAATGTACAGTGGCNCCGGTNACNTTNACGCCACGTTCCAAAACCTTCTCATGTACNGTCAGCCCATAAAATCCCTTTCCGCAAAAAGAAGGAATAAGGGATGGATGTATNTTGATAATACGATTCCTGTATTCCCGGATCATTTCCTGCGGAAGTACGACCATAAATCCCGCCAAAACTATCAAATCCGGTTCTTTCTCATTAACAGAATTTAAAAGCTGTGCATGGAACTGCTCCCTGTCCGCATAATCCTTAGGAGATATGCAGACTGCATCTATTCCCGCATCTGTCGCACGCTTCAGCGCATAAGCATTTCTGTTATTGCTTATTACACGCACAATCTCAGCATTTGTAATTAAGCCCTGTTTAATTGCATCAATAACTGCCTGTAAGTTTGTGCCGCCGCCGGAAACACATACGAGTATTTTTAACATTTTAACGACCATGCTCCTTTTTCAGACTTTTATTCCTTATAGTAAGGTAACACCCTTTTCGCCTGAAATCACACTNCCAATCTCATACGGCGTTTCGCCCGCCTGACGTACTGCTTCCATAACTTTATCAATATCCGCTCTGTCAACGGCAAGCACCATACCGAGACCCATGTTATAAGTATTATACATCATTTTTTCTTCAAGTTTACCTGTTTTTTGCAATAAATTGAAAATAGGAGGAATCGGATAACTGTCCTTTTTAATCTCAGCATTTACNCCATCGGGCAGCATTCTCGGAATATTCTCATAGAAACCGCCGCCGGTAATATGACTGCATCCTTTTATCGTAACGCCTGCATCTTTGACNGCTTTCAANGCCTTCACATATATCTTGGTCGGCGTAAGGAGCGTTTCNCCAAGNGTAGCGCCGAGTTCNTCATAATAAGTATTCAGANTCTCNTTAGTCATCTCNAACACTTTNCTGANAAGNGAAAAGCCATTGCTATGTACTCCGGACGATGCTATTCCGATCAAAGCATCTCCCGGTTTTATATTNTCTCCGGTGATTAAGTCCTTCTCATCTATAACGCCGACCGTGAATCCTGCAAGGTCATATTCTTCTTCCGGCATAAGCCCCGGATGTTCGGCAGTCTCACCGCCAATCAGNGCAGCNCCTGCCATTTTACANCCTTCCGCAACGCCTTTGACTATNGCTTCTATTTTCTCCGGAATATTCTTGCCNCANGCNATATAATCAAGGAAAAACAACGGNTCACCGCCCGCNCATGCGATATCGTTCACACACATTGCCACACAGTCAATTCCTATAGAATCATGCTTATCCATGAGGAACGCCACTTTAAGCTTGGTTCCGACGCCGTCAGTTCCCGACACTAATGTCGGTTTCTCCATATTTTTTATCTTATCCAAGGAAAAAGCGCCCGAAAATCCGCCGAGTCCTCCGATAACTTCCGGTCTCATTGTTTCCTTCACATGCTTTTTTATCAATTCTACCGATTTGTATCCCGCTTCAATATCTACGCCCGCTGACTTATAATCCATCCTTATACCTATTCCTTTCTCAGCCCGCTAATTGATTTAATAATTCTTATATCCGACTTCCTGTAATCTTGCATCCTTTTTCTGTACGCTTTCCTTAAGTCCCTGCGAATAATCTTTTAACCGCTGTAGCAAAGCTTCGTCTGACACTGCCAGAATCTTCGCTGCCAGAATGCCTGCATTCTCGCCGCCGTTTATTGCCACTGTTGCTACAGGAATGCCCGATGGCATCTGCACGATGGAATAAAGGGAATCCACACCGCCTAAATCCGAAGTCTTCATGGGAATACCGATAACAGGCATTGGAAAAATTGCCGCGCACATACCCGGTAAGTGGGCTGCTTTGCCTGCGCCTGCTATGATTACCTTAAAGCCTTTGCTCTCTGCGTTTTTCGCATACTCAAAGAATACATCCGGCTCCCTGTGAGCGGAGATTATCGTCATCTCATATGAGATGCCAAGCTTCTCAAGAATATCTGCGGCTTTTGCCATTATGGGCATATCCGAATCGCTGCCCATCACTATGCCTACCTGTGCCATACGCCTTTCCTCCCATATCTCCGGCATAAGAATTTTTAAAGTTATTATTAACAATTCCTTTGTATACTATATCTTGTAGATAAAAGAGACAATTCTGTAAATATTGTACTAGATTTTACTATAATACGCAATATGAATTTGTAACTGAAATGTAAAAATGTAAAATCTACAATAAATATCAAAAGTCTTTTTACCCAAATGCCTCATTCAGCGGTTCGCATCCTGTGAGAACAAACCTGCCTTCCAGAATAATCGGAATCACTTCATTATCTTTCGTCACTACCGACAGTTCTCCGAGTTCGTCATAAGGAATCGTAATATCAGTGTGACAGTTAAAATATGCTTTCATCATATCTTCGCTGCGAAGTACGGATACCTCGTTATCACGCGCTATGATTTCTTTACCGTCAGGATTGCAGACTTTTACATCCTCCGCATGTGAATAGCAGGTATCCCCTACTGCAAAATGCGGGCCGGTCTTCTCGGCAATCAGAATCGGCATCTTATCCTCTATACCGTACTTCCTTGCAACAACATAAGCCGTCGTATTCGTCCCTATAGCGAATTCACCAATCGGCAGCGTATCATGATGGAAAAGGACATTATCNTTGATGTATTTCAGGTTTTCCTCTTCNTTATCAAAGTTTGCGCAGGTGTATTCCGTAATCATACCGTCACGGAAACTGATGGNGATATCTTTATATTCAAGTTCATTCAAAAATACTCTCGTAACATGCAGTATTCCTTCCGTCCCTGNAAGCTGCGGAGATGTAAAGACCTCGCCTACCGGAATATTCACATCAGCGACNCAGTTCTCAAAATTNGTCTCCCTGTCAGGATTATTTAAAGTATGCAGCATGATTTTCAGGTCGGTGCGGTTCTTNCCCATTCCCTTAACCAATACATACTCTCCNAAATCCAGCGTATCNATTATCTTCTGCTGTATTCCCTGATACAATTTATAGTCCAGCGTGTTAATCCGTATGATTTCGTCAAAAATCTGNTCATACTGACTTCCTATATCCGGCACCGGAAATGCAATAATCGTAAAGCTTCTTTCTTCGCCCTTAATATACTGATTCTGAATAGCGCCCGCTTTAGAGGCATATTCCACCGACAGTTTCTGCTGCTTATCGCTAAAGCGGCAGGCTTCTTCCTTATTCTGNGGNACNAANGGCTTNTCNCCNAANATNTCNAGAACCGCAGGTCCGCCGAATACCCCCGCTTCCTTCTTATAATGTTCAAATGCANTCTGAAGACATTCGAGTTTTCTCGTTACAAGCGGTTTGTCTAAAAACANCGCCTGNTCTTCTTTGTGGTCNTAATCGAACTGTTTATTGGGATTTGCNCCNAAATATCCNTTTTTGTTCACACTGCGNCCCTGGAAAATATTGCTGCCTGCACGGTAGACAGTCGGTTTTAGACCGATTCGGTCAAAATTCTGGATCGCAGTTTTTATCATTCTCTCGAATCCAAGACAATAACGTATATTCACTGTCTTTTTGATGGATATGTCTTTATTCCCCACTTCAAAACCGATACGGTAACCCTCGGTATAGGTATCAGCCATCAGCTTTACAGTCTCTTCTGACAATTGTGTCATATGCTTCGCCGTTCTGATTTCACTCTCTGTCACATATTCTCCGTAGTAGTATAAATACCTTATATCGGAAAGGTCGCTGTCCATAATGATTCGCGTTGCAAAATCTCGCTGCGGCAGTACCATAGAAGCCACTTTTTCATATGCTTCATATTCATAATAATCACTTACATACCAGTAGGCAATCTGTCGGATACACTCTGCATCAGGCACTGATGAATTATTTCCGCCGTTCTCTGCTGACGTTTCCTTCTCATCTGCCGCATCTTCTTCAGCGGCACAGACAAATGCCTGATATATCTCCAGCAGAAGCTCCATNCGAATGACCATTCCGGTCATTGTTTGTTCAAANGCCGCAGGAATCATGCCTCGCAGCTCAGNATACACAAAAGACATAAGCTGCCCCATTGACTCTCCGAAACAACTGACGGCATAAGCAGGATTAGCATAGCTATGGNCATAATTCTCCGGAAGAATATCCTCATATAATTCCTTATTTCTACGCTGNAGTTCCTCCANAGAAGCTTCGTATAAGCTGCCATCTTCTACAAAGTCCCATGTTTCTTTCANAAGAATAATAAACTCAGACATCTTATTAAAATAGTCCTGATATTTCTTNTCTAATATCNTTTCANCTGATATCTCCGTTATTCTGTCAAACGCCAGCTTGAACCGTTCCTGCTCNAACTCTGCATTTTCCGTATTCGTTATATTTTCCTGCATTTNATTATTCCAGCCTTTCTTCGCCGCACATAAACGGCAAATTTCATTCTTTGTTCATATTTTTCAACCTATATCATATGCTCCCGCATATAAAATAGCGCTCACGATTGCCAGCGCCAATACATTTAAAGTAATGCCCAAATAAGAAAAAAAGTAATATTTATCCTTTTCTGTTTTGGAAACCACACCTAAGCCGGAACCAATCAAAGCAAATATTGTCACCAAAAAAGCTGCCGCTCCATACTGGCTTGGTATCTCTCCGGCACTGCGATAACTCATAAAAATAATATAGCCCAGCGTACTAAGGGAAATAATTCCAAGTATAGTAGCCATTATCCCTTTAAGCGTATGGCTCTTATTAGTAAACATATAGCTGTTTCTGCGAATCATCTATATACTCCTTCTAAACAAATAAAAAGCTCATCCCTGACAATCCAGACTGATAAATGGGCACTCCGTAGCGGAAATACCCATCATTTTCTCAGAATAATATTTTATTTCTTCCCGCCAGAAGCTTTGCGCCCCCGATAATAAGAAGAATTCCGCTTGTAATTCCCGATACCAAAATAACCACTCCAACCGCAATATTCATCGCGCCGGCTCCGCCCATTGTCTTATATGTTCTTTCTTCCATCCTGATTTCCTTCCTTTCTTATTGCCCTGTCAATCCTCAAAGATTATTTTGCTCCGTACTGCTCATAATATGCATCAATAGCCGCTTTCAGCGTATCGTCAATATAAACGCTGCCATTATAAGGCTTGTTATACAGACACTCGACTACCTCATCCATTGTAACAATCGCATTAGCTCCGAATCCGTACTTTTCTTTAATCTCGTCAAGCGCGCTCTTCGTGCTCTCAAGTCCTCTTTCCATACGGTTTAAAGATACCATCAGACCCTTGATTTCCACATTCGCCTGCGCCTTGATAATCGGGAATGTCTCTTCTATGGATTTTCCTGATGTAGTAACATCCTCAATGATGACTACCTTATCGCCGTCCTTAAGCTTGCTCCCCAGAAGAATGCCGGTATCGCCATGGTCCTTGACTTCCTTTCGGTTAGAGCAGTATCTTACTTCCTTTCCGTATAACTCGCTGATTGCCATCGTCGTTGCGACTGAAAGGGGAATTCCTTTGTATGCAGGTCCGAACANCACATCAAAATCAAGTCCGTAGTGGTCATGAATAGCCTGTGCATAGTATATTCCCAACTGATGCAGCTGTGCGCCTGTCACATATGCGCCCGCATTCATAAAGAATGGAGATTTTCTTCCGCTTTTTAATGTAAAATCACCAAATTTGAGTACCTGACAGTCTACCATGAACTCAATGAATTGTTTCTTATAGTCTTCCATATGTTCCAAACCTCCATATCTATGAATTTTTCAGCTATCCCTTTTTACGGATACGTTATTAACAACAATTTTACCACATTTATCACTGTTATTCAAACAGATATTCCGACCTTAAATTTTTATCCTGAGTTTTCTATACTTAAATTTCTATCTACCAATAAATACCCTCGTATGCGTAAGCATGTGCAAATTCGTAACTGGTATTTGGTTCTCCCTCAGGTTCAAATTGTTTTCCCTGNAAAANATAATATNGCCANCTNCGTGNATNNTCATANAAATCTTCNNNACCANNANCGGNAACNACNTGTACCNNCAGATTNCANGTATNNTNTGTNTCACTCTGTATNGCCTNTATCATTTCAAGAACTCTNTCCTNNNCTNCCTTTTCNTNAACNNNTTTCTCCTCTCCNGACANCTCNNNATCANNAANNNTTANNCNGAANNNGGNTNTAATCGGATANTGACTATAGATTTCTTCACAATTTANCTCCNNAAGACGNAGCATNGTGTCTNTAGTNCTTGNAAGACTGCCNACAANTGTTCNTNATATTTTCGNTTACCTTCNNTAATTCTGTCATNCTCTTCTTTTNTNNACTGCNTANNANAGCCAGNATNCCCNANCNCCNNTANAAACNCTGACAANAANTACTTATTGTCATCAGTNCTTCAANANTNCCTTCATCAAAATAATCANTCAGATATTTTTTCTCATAATANTGCTCNAANTGACTTTNCANCCATGAANATTGCANNGATTCCAAACTATACATATTGTTTATNGTCTGTGTATANGTNTCTCCCATTCGGTCNTGNTAAGTGACTTCCCATGTNTCATATTGTANAGTTGGNTCAACCCACCCGCAACCGCAGNTNTCNCCNTCTTCANANAAAGTTTCCTTCTCCCCAATNTCACAATCATCCCCNAAAATAATTCGAAGCTCTTCCTCATAAATCTTGGGATAATCTTCTACATATATTTTCTCNGGTACTGTGTGCTCACGAATATCAAAATATATAATACTTCCGCCTGCCACAGCCGCTGCAACAAGAAATAATATTGTAAAAAACACCACTTTCTTTTTATTTTTTCTATAAAATCCAATCACTTGCGACCTCCTTAAACACCACGTGGCATGCACAAGGATGACTTCCTCTGTAATACAGTTCCATTCTCATAACTTCGGATAAATCATATCATTTTTTTACCAAATTTACAAGTTCGGGAAAGCTTTGAATGGTTGCTATTATGCGGGTAAACATGTAAAATAAACTTTGACTATATTCACGAGTTTGGAATAAATGAACAAAATAAGGTGCGATTGCGCTTTGCGATGAGCACCGTTTTTGTTCATTTATTTCAAACTCTGTCTATGGGTGCTATTGGAAAGGAGATAATCGTGATGCAGGAAAGCAGGTTATTTAAGATTGTGTATCATTTGCTTGATAAGGGGCAGGCTACGGCGCCGGAATTGGCTGAAAAGTTTGAAGTTTCGGTCAGAACGATTTATAGAGATATCGACGCCCTGAGTGCTGCCGGCATCCCTATTTATTCAGAAACAGGCAGAAATGGCGGTATACGTCTGATGAATGATTTTGTGCTGGACAAAACCGTATTGTCTAAGCAGGAAAAGCAGGAAATTCTTTCAGCACTGCAGAGTATGAATGTCGCGCAGAATATTAACAACAGTCAGACATTACAAAAACTTTCCGCAATATTTAATCTGGGCTCGGAGAACTGGCTTGAAGTGGACTTTTCCAGATGGGGAGGCAAAGAATTTGACAATGAAAAATTTGAGTTGCTGAAATCAGCAGTAATCCGTTGCAAAAGCGTCAGGATTCTTTACGCAAACTCATATGGCATCACAAGCGAAAGAACAGTGCATCCATGTAAGCTGGTCTACAAATCAAAGTCATGGTATCTGAAAGCATTTTGCACCGAAAAACAGGACTGGCGAATCTTCAAACTAAACCGGATTTTGGATTTAGAGGTCTTGAACGAAAACTTTCCTCATAAAGATTTCCCTAATCAGCTTGACTCTTCCGGGGAAGAATGCAACCTGATTACGCTTCGTTTTCCGAAAGAAATGGCATACCGCGTGTATGATGAGTTTGATGAAACGCAGATACAGCACCAGGAAAACGGGGATTTAATCGCTTCTGCCAATATGCCGGAGGATTCGTGGCTGATAGGATATCTGCTGTCATTTGGAGCGCAGGTTGACATAATTTCGCCTGCGTATCTTAAAGATGTTCTGGCGGAGCAGGCAAGATTAATATATGAAAAAAACAAAACATGACATAAGGTGTCAGGGTTGCATTAATATAATTATGTAATAGCTAATGTGAAACTGATGTCGCAGCGTCACGAACTTAGGATAAATAAACAAAAGCGGAGCTCACCGCAAGCGAAATCGCTCCGTTTTTGTTTATTTATCCTAAGTTCTGGTTATTGGAATGATGTTTCGGAATTGGCTAAGAATAATGAAAAATATAAGGAGACCAGACATGGGAAGACCAACAACGAAAACCGACTTATTGAA
>JAAUZS010000073.1 GCA_014804495.1 Lachnospiraceae bacterium | reverse complement strand
CAGCCACCACAAAATTTCTATTTCTTTTTTAGAGAGAGTATTGAAGAAAGTGGCGACGTGGGAGTTGTGTTAGCAGGAATTGCAGAAAAAACGGAGATTAGTAAGAAACTCATATTTAGTATTTATGATGAGACACAAAAACAGCTGCCACAATTCTATCATTTAGCAGAACTGCTGAGAGATGATATAAGTGAGGATACCGATAGCCTATTTAAAGATTATTTGAGCAATTTTGATATTTTTACCAGATATTATGGAACTATTCAAATGCGAAATTAAAAAGAGTGGAAACGGTGTGTTGTAACAACCGGGGGCGAACTTCAAATCTATAAAATTTAGGGAGGATAATGCAATGTCAATCAATGTTAATCAAGATTACAGTCAATTTTATAAAGGAACAGAGCCGATTAAAAATTATGGCTCTAACGCAAACAAGAAGGATAAACTTGTCCGCTACGAGTTCAACACGACTGACGAGCATGGCAATAAGGTTATGGACAAAATGAGCAGGGAAGAAACCTTACAAGCCATGAAAGACATTCGTTCTCAATATGGCGATGATGTAATCGTGGAATTTTCCGGTGATGGAATGGCGGCGTTGGTAGAGAGTAAGAAAAGCAGCAATGGCGCTGACCTTGATAAAATTATGGATAGAACACCGGAACAGCGGGTTGTTCCGGAGGATATGATAACACATCTGGAAGGTACATACCGGATAGTTTCTGCAGATGACGAGATTAATAAGCGTGTAAGCTGGCATGATACTTTGAAGGAGAAGGCGCCCGATGTATGTAATGAGTTGGATGATTTGATGCAGAATATCCTTGACCATGCGATTAATCATAGTGGTGATGGTGAAAAATTCGGTACAAGGTTTGTAGAACTGGTCAAAAAAGCGGAAAAAGCTATCTCAGCATATGATATAAAAAAAGAAACTGTTGAGAATACAGTCGGAGAAACGCAGCTATCAGAAAAAGCGCAGACACTTCTGAAAAAACTAAGGGACACTTATGGAGATATGGATTTCTTTGTGGCAAATTTCAGCAAAGGCGATAATGTAAAAGATATTCTCTCAAGAGCGGGCAAAGATTATTCTGTCATACTTACTGTTGAAGATCTTGAAAAAATGGCTTCCGATAAAAAATACAAGAAAGAGTATATGGAGAGAGTGCAGGGCGCACGCCGTATGTCAGAACAGATAAACAAGGAATATGGTGTTATATCAGCATTTGGTGAACCAACAAGCAGAACTAAGGTAAACAAAATCGGTATTTCTATCAATGAAAATGGAACAACAACATTTTTTGCCAGACTGGAAAAGGTAAATGAAGAAAAGCAGGATGAGCAGACGAAGATGGTGCAGGCAGACAGCATAGACGAATTGATAGAGCAGATTAAAAAAGTAAATTGGGATAAGGCAACAGAGTAAAAGAACAGAAATTTTGGAGGGTGTACTGCGTTTTATATAAATGTGTAAATGCAGTACGCTTTTCAATATGTGAGTATGTGAGGTAAAGCTGAAAATTTTTCAAGCTTTATATATATAATGAAAGGGTAATATATTGTTGTGGTAATTCATGGGATTTTGTATAAATCATTCACAGTCTATGAAATCAGTCCTGCATTGAGGCTGGGCTGGATATTTTATCACCAAAAAGTTCGTACTTCTTTGATTCTATTAAACAGCTCAATTTTCCTGTTAAACAGAAGTTCCCTCATCTGTTCTGCATTTCTTATATCATCATATAATTGCTTTATGTCGGTTTCTTTCTTGGGACCTCCTGTTTTTCGATTGAAGACCATTTCCGTATAACAGTTATGTGTCCAGAAATTTCTTCTCAGGCAGATGGACTTTAAATCTTCATATTCTGCATCTGAAATAATTTTTTGGTTATGGATTTTTTCCTGCTCTTGAACTATCTGGATAATTTTGTTTATACTGTATGTTTCGACATCCTTCAATCCGTCATAAAAGATTTTTCCACTTAAGGCAGCATAAATTCCTTCAAGTTCCCTTTCTATAAACTGATAATGTTCCATTACTGTGCTGTGGGCTATTCTAAATTGTTGTAAATCCATAGTAGCTGTATATAATTCCTTTATATTTTATTTTAGTATCCCTATTATATCACAGGCATTACCTTGCTTCAATTTGACTACAGGATTTATTTCACCTTCTCCACACCAGGCAGATTGTCCGTCAGCAAGATAGATGTTCTGGATGCCGTCAAGCCCCATTCACTAAGGAAGAAGTAAAAGTGGAAATTTGTTACAAACTTTGAAGGTTGTTTACAAAATGTGAACCTCGGCTTACATTAGACCTAATTTAGAGAAAAAACTTAAAAAATCTGTACTTCGGGAAAAAAATCTGTACCTCGGGATAAAGGTATAAGATTTTATGAATAGGTATTCGATAATAAGAGTGACAGTGAAATATATGCGCAGAAATAAAAACGGATTTTAAGAAAATGGTCAAGGAGGACAAAGTTATGTCAAAAATTACAGATTACAGTTTTTTGTTTCAAAGTATGTTTGGGACAAAAAGCACAAAAGGCAAAAGTATTACGGGCAGCTTTCAGTTGTCGCAGTTAAACAGCAGTTCTATACAGTCACAGTTAAAAGCGGCGGGTATTGATACGAACAGCAAGCAATACAAGGCGGTAATAAAAGAAATGATGCGGGCAGGAAATGGTACAATGTACACCAATATCCAGTGCATTAAAAATTCCATGAAATGTTATGATAAGGACGGAGATTATATCAATCCCAGAAATGGGCTTGCCGGACTTGTACTGACGGACGAAAACGCAGGCCGTCAGAAACGTATCATTTCCATTTCAGAAAGCAGTAAGGATGAGATGTTCGAGCAGACTAAGAAAGAATTCCTGCGTGAGAATGGCGTCTTAAATGGCGATACCACAAGACGCACGGATGTATATGATAATCTGTACAGAAAGACGAAGAAAGATGACCGATTAGCGGCAGGATATACTATGGGACAGTATGAGCGGGCATACCGGCAGGCATTTATATCCGCAGCAAAAGCAGCTGATCCAAGTTGGGAAATTGGAAAATCAATCCCATCTGGAGCATTGGATGGCATTACAAGAGAAAGTGTAGAAAGCCAGCTTGCCAAAAGTGGTAATAAACTTGTGAAAAGGTCATCCGTTTCTGGCAGTTCATTAGATATACAGATATAATGTACTACATATAAGGAAATATTGGAACTTATACATTGGTCGGCAATGTTCCGTTTTATGCAGTGCTATTTGCGCTTGCATAATCAAACTATTAAATTAAAGCAGGAACTATTATTCAGATAAATGGAGATAAGTGCAATGGAGAGTGTAACAAAGAACAGACAGAACAGTGATACAATAAGGAAAATGGTGGAAAAGTTTTTTGCACCACTGGAATTGAAAGATTACAAAGAACTTACAGAAGGCTATTTCAATATTGCGTATGAAGTGGAGCTTACCAATGGTAAGAAAACGGTATTGAAAATTGCTCCGTCAAAAGAAGTCAGGGTTATGACTTATGAACAAAATATTATGCACAGTGAAGTACAGGCGATGAGGATTGTAAGAGAAAATTGTAACGTGCCTGTTGCAAAGATATATGGCTATGATGACAGTGGTACAATTTGTGAATCCCCATATTTTTTCATGGAAAAACTCAGTGGTCAAAGTTTGAATTCAATTAAAGAGACCCTTACTTCCGAACAAATAGATTATATCTATAGTGAGACTGGCAGAATGATTCATTCCGTAAACAGCATTCCATGCCCTTGCTTTGGTTATCCGGGGCTGCCGGAATATCAAGGGGCAGAATGGTATTCTGTATTTTATAAGATGATGGAAGCCATGTTGGAAGATGGAAAGTGGGCTAATGTGGATATAAAGATATCACCCGATGAACTGATTAGAAAATTAGAACGGGATAAGGCTGTTTTTGAAGAAGTATCAGAGCCGAGCTTTGTTCATTGGGATTGTTGGGATGGGAATATTTTTGTTGAAAACGGTAATGTTGTAGGAATTATTGACTGGGAAAGAGTTCTGTGGGCAGATCCATTGATGGAGGTAGGGTTTAGAACATATGCACCTAATTCCGGATTTCAAGAAGGCTATGGCATTGAATCATTAAATGAACATCAACACAGAAGAGCATTATGGTACGATATTTATCTGATGCTTTCGATGACAATAGAATGTGGATACAGAAAGTATGAGACTATGGATCAATATAATTGGACAACGGAAGTATTGGTGAAACAATTTGGAAAATTGAATTAAATATTATGTTTTTACCTTGTTTATCTTGATATGGGGTTACGCATGGTAAATGTAAGAAAGAGTATGAGTTGTTGATACTGGAATTTAAAGGTGACAATTATGGACAAGAAAATGGACGTAAATCAAAAAGAGTATGAAATACTTAAGTTATTAGGAAAGGGAAAAGGCGGGTATTCTTATCTGGCAAGTGACGGAACTCAGAAATACGTTCTCAAGCAAATCCACCATGAACCCTGTGATTATTACCAGTTTGGGAATAAGATTGAAGCAGAGTTAAATGACTATAATAGGCTAAAAGAAATCGGGATAAAGATTCCTGCGCTGATTGATGTTGATATAAAAAATGAACGCATTTTGAAAGAGTTTATTGATGGCGATACCATTTACGAGTTGGTTTTGCAGGATAAGATGGAATCTGTCTATGTTGAACAGTTGCGTGCAATGTGCGCTTTGCTGTATGCCGCCCATACCAATATAGATTACTTCCCGACAAACTTTGTGGTGCAGAATGGAGAAATTTATTATATTGATTTTGAGTGTAATGATTACATGGAAGAATGGAACTTTGAGAATTGGGGCATTAAATACTGGTCAAAAACGCCGGAGTTCCTACAATATGTGAAAGAACATTCATGACACAGACTTTAACTTGTCTGGTAAAAAACAAATTTGAAAGGGTGATGTTATGAAAAAATTGGGACTGGTTGGAGGAATGGGACCGGAGTCAACGATTCCCTATTATCATGATATTGTTTATGGAGTGCAAAACATAATCGGGAAAAATTTCTTCCCAAATTTAACGATTGAGAGCGTAAACGTATTTGACGTTTTGAGATTATGCGATGAACAAAAATATGATGAATTGACTGATTATTTAATGCAGGCAATCAAAAGCCTTATAAAAAGTGGAGCTGACTTTATAGCGTTATCAGCAAATACTCCACACATTGTATTTGACAGATTAAAAGAGCAATCAACAGTTCCGTTAGTTAGCATTGTTGAAGTTACACGGGATGAGGCAATACGATTGAATAAACGTAAGTTAGGATTACTTGGAACTATTTTTACTATGACAGGTGATTTTTTTAAGAGACCTTTTTACAGCAGTGATATTGAGATTATTATTCCGACTGTGGGGGAGATGGAATATATAAATTGTAAAATATCTTCGGAATTGGAACTTGGTATTGTGAAAAAGGAAACACTGGAAAGTTTTCAAAATATTATAAAACGTATGAAGGAAGAAGAGGGCATTGAGGCTATTATTCTAGGCTGTACGGAATTACCGCTTTTGCTTAATGATGAAGTAAGTCCTGTTCCATGCTTAGATACCATGAAAATACATATACAGCATTTAATTGATTGGATTGTTGAATAAGATAAATTAAAATTTGCGAAGATTTTATATAAGAAAAATCGTTATATATTTTAAACACAATGCTTTTTCCCTGAATTATGGGAGCAGCAGGTTGGTTCATATCTTTTATCCCAAACATTTACTTATTTTGGGAATAATACGTATATCAATCATGTAGCACCGACTTCAAATTTGCGGAGGTATTCGTTTTGAAAAAAATTGCATTTTCAATCATAAAATTTATAGGATTTTTTCTGGGCTGGGCGATATTAACTTCCATATTGCCGTTATCATCTTCGGAAAATCCGGCTATATGGAGATTGTGGGCAGAAATTATGCCATTATTGACAATAATAGCTTTTACCTTCTTTTTCTGGCTAATGGAGAAGAAAAGTGTAAGATTATATCTGTTCGATAATCCGGTCAAAGGAGTGGCATTGGGAATAATCACGGGGATTGTATGGCTGGCAATTCCTGTTTTGGTAATGTACATAGCAAAGATTATTCATTTTGATGGAGTGAACTCAATTGATTTATTTCCTGTTTGGATGTTAGCAGCATTTTTGAATGTAATTATGCAGGAGCTTCTTGTCCGGGGCTATCTGTATCAAATGATAAAGCAAAAACACAATATAATTGCGGCCGCGATTGTTACTACAGCACTTTTTACAGCATTGCATGGCGGGGCGTTTGAAGCAGGAGTTGTTCCGGTATTAAATGTGCTTACCATGAGCCTGCTCATGACGATAGTCCTTGAATACAGTGGCTCTATTATAGCGCCCACTATCATGCATTTTTTATGGAATGGAATTGGCGCATTGGTTTTGGGTGGTGTGTCGCTTGCTGATGATTATCCCAACCTGCTGATTACGACTTTTACCGGAAATGAGATTTTATCCGGTGGGGCGTGCAAAATCGAGGGAAGCATTATTGTGTTGTTTGTCAATGTGATTTTGATTGTCCTTTTTGTATTCTTAAAAAAGCAAGGAAGAAAGTGATAAATTCTTAAGGAAGGGGAAATAAATGAAGCATATTTTCTTTGTTGGGGATGATTTGAGCCTGATTAACGGGCTTTCTTTTGCTATGAAAAGACAGGGATACGAAATATATATAGCACGGAAAAGCCATGAGGCGGAAGCATACAAATACATTAATATAAATGTATAGCATTTTATATTCAAATTCCCTATAATAAAAGTATTAGCAGCACTGTGTATGATAAAGTCATGAAAATCTATTAAGACAATGAGGTTTGGAATGGCAAGAAAATTTCTAATAATATATGGAATTATAATTGCAACAGTTACTATACTTTTTCTGATATTTGGGGAAAGAAAAGATCCTCGATATTACATTACAATGCTTATACTTGCAATTGTAGGAAAAGTATTATCTAAAATTATAGACAATCGGGAGTAAACCGATTAATTCATTTTTCTCTGTTTTCTTCATTTTATTTTATCCGGGACAGATAATACATGTCAATGTTTTGGACAATTTTCTTTGGGATTTATAGGAAATAGATATGAAGAAATGAGGATTAAAGGTGTGACATTATGAAAAAAACCATATATATTACAAAAAAACTCGTAATTACCTTATTGTTTCTGCTGCTTGGCGGGTATTGTACACTGTATGGGCTCCTATCTTTATATCGGGAGTTTCAATGCATTTCGGTTGAGGATATATCCATGGACAACTATCGGGAAGGAGCCTACGTTGCGGGCACGATTGACTCCTGTCTGACGGTCAATGTTCAAACAATCGGTGGTCAAGGCAAAGATTTGGGAACATCCGGTGGTTTTATCACTATGGGAGCTGTGTATGAGTGCTATACGATTCCTATGGCAGATTCACATTATATACGGATCATGATTCCGGATGAAGACACAATTGACGCCTTGGATGCTCTGATTGCAGGAAGCAGCGAAGGTGTATATGTGGAAGGACAGATCGTAAAAGAGATGGTAGAACCCAACATTCCGTGGTATGAGAACTGTGAACAGGTCAAGAACCCACAGAAAGAAATATTGGGCGGATATGTTATCAAACAGATATCTTTTAGTAAAAGGCACAATGTTCTATACTTTGGAATGGGAATATTAGCAGTCATGATTTTTGCAATATGGAAAGGGAAAATAATATCTGATGATTTTGTTGTGGAGAAAAACGGAGAGCCAACCGATAGTGAGCGGGATAATCATTGACCATACTCTTGAGTCATTAGTGCCTGTTATTTGTGTAAAGACGCTGGATGAACTGGCAATTCCGTATGAAGCAGTATTTTTTGAATTGCCGGAAGGCGAAGAAGATTGGGCATTGAAGATAGGTGCGGAAGTGTTCATAACTTGTTCCGGTGGTTGGACAGAGCCGGAACCACCACATTTTGAAGTGGGCTGGAGATAAAATAAGAAGTTGGGGAAATAGACGTAATGAAGTCATTTTTGAATACTATTCGATGTGATGAAAAACCAATATCTGTCAGCAGACAGGTTGTTGATACATTTGCGATAATACTTTTGGGAATTGTTTTAGGAACTTTTTCAAAATTCTTAGATAATACAGCAAGCAATGAATTACCTTTCATATTTGAATATTTAGATATTAGAAATTTTTTAGGGCGTTTTGCTATATGGGTACTGATTGCTGTATGTATTTCAATTTATAGTAATTCTTCAATCAGAGCGGCAATAAATGTATTTGTATTTTTTACTGGAATGGTTACAAGTTATTATCTATACTCAAAATTTGTAGCTGGTTTTTTTCCGAGAAGTTATGCGATGATTTGGTTTGGTTTTACCGCTATTTCTCCACTGTTGGCGTTTATTTGTTGGTATGCAAAAGGAAAAAGCAAATTGGCGTTTGCCCTTTCTGCAATTATAATTGCATTCTTATTTAATATGTCATTTTATTATGGTATGACTTATTTTGGAATGCGCTCAATTTTAGAGCTAATAGTCTTTATTTGCGGATTAGCAGTTTTGAAACGTAATACCATTAAAGGTTCAGTTATTATGACGGCAATCGGAGTTATTGTTGCATTTGTTCTTAAATTGTTGTATCCATTTCATTTCGGTTGAGTAACTTCTTAATTTGAACAAAATTGTGAAACAAAACACCAATGGAAGCATTATGCTGATGATGGAGTAAATAATAGTTCTTGTACAGGACAAAAAATCAGTCCCGCATAAAAGTTATTTTGGGTTCATAGCAGAAAAAGTAATTTGAATAATAGACGGACATGAGAACCACCTTTTGTCCGTCTGATTTTATTATGGTGAATTAAATTAGATTTTGACACAA
>JAAUZS010000072.1 GCA_014804495.1 Lachnospiraceae bacterium | reverse complement strand
TTCTTATTATTTTAATACTTTACTCAGAAATTCATCCGGCATCATTGCTGGTATTTCAGATGTTGCAAAATCTTTAATGTTTCTTGTCACAATATAATCTGCGGAAACCGCCATTGCACATTCTTCCTGCAAACAATCTTCCATATCAACAAAATCCTCTTTTTGAAGTGCCGATAAAATTTTAACAGAATCAATTCCTTCTACTTTTAAAATCCGACATATATCTAATAGTGCCTTTCTTCTGACATCTTCCGGCATATGTTTTCGTAAAATATAATACATATTGGTAATAGAATGAGCAGCAATATAACCCTCAATTTTCTTATCTGAACATAATTTCAGAATGTTATCCGAAATATCATGATAAGGCTGTCTGCCCATCAATACATCCAACAAAACATTCGTATCAATTAATACTCGCATATTTTTCCTCCAACGCCTGTGCCAATTCCTCTTTATAGTCAATTTCTACATCACTGCATCTTCGAAATTGCTGCAAATCTTCATATGCTTTCTGCTCCACAGTCATTGAATCATCATTTTTTGCCGGCAGAACCAATCCTTCTAATCCCTCTAACATCCTTACAATATAATATAACTTATCATCAGGAAGACGTTTTATCATTTCATAGGCTTTCTCCTGCATTATGCTCATTACATATCCACTCCATTTCTTATATTTCTTTATCTATCTAATTTGCTAATCATGCTTTTCTTCAAGCTTTTTAAATATTATATCCGGAAAACCTTATATAATCAACACTTACTGAAAATGCATATGGGGTAAAAATGGTGTATTTCGTATCTTATAGTGGGGTATTATCCAAATATTTCCCTACATTTTGAGCATTTTCACATAACACATGTAATGAATTAGGTTTCTTATTATGTGTATCAGACTACGCCGTATGATGTGAAGGAGATTGAATAAAACCTAATATTCTTGAATTCTTAGTTTTTTCGTGATATATGATTGCTGCTTACTCTTTTATTTTGTCAATGTCTGTCATGTTTACTCCAGACACTTGCAAAATTGCTTTTAAAGAGTGATATTCATCTTTTAATTTTGCATATGTTTTAGTTGAATTCTCTTCTTTAGCAAGTGCCATATACTCTTGAATCTTTTTAAAGTCATCAATGGCTGCTTTTGTTATTGCGAGACCGTCTGGCATATAATCACCTACTTTCTTTGTTGTGATTGTTATATTTGTATTGATATAATGTCAGTATATCACAACTGAGACGCAAAGTCTATTTTATAAATATTCGATCATAAAATCGTCTTCCGAAATAATCCTTACCCCGAGTTCCTTGGCTTTCTTATTTTTAGAAGAATTAGATGCTACATCATTATTTATCAGGCAGGTTGTCTTGGATGTAACGCTGCCTGTTACTTTTCCGCCCTTTTCTTCGATAATGTCCTTAAGCTCGTTTCGATTTCCATAATGCATAAGACTTCCCGTAATCACGAATGTAAGACCGGTAAGTGTCTGCTCCGCTTCATTAACATTTTCTGTAACAATTGTTATTTCACTTAATAGATGCTCTAATTGCTCTGTGTTTTCAGTATTCTGAAAATATTCATAAAAAGCACCTGCAAGCACTTCTCCAATGCCTTCAATTTCACTTAACTCTTCTATCTGAGCTTCTTTCATTGCCCGTAAATTATTTTGATAAAACCTGCATATCATTTTTGCATTGGCAAGACCGATACCTGTGATACCAAGACCGTATATAACTTTATACAGTGATGTTGTTCTGGCTTCTTCAATGCTGATTATGAGATTCTTATATGATTTTTCACCAAAACCTTCCATCTTGGTAATTTCATCCTCATAACGAGACAGTCTAAAAATATCTGCATATTCATGGATAAAGCCTTTGCCAATGAATTTCTCCAATGTGGCTTCCGAAAGACCGTCTATATTCATGGCGTCTCTGCTTACAAATAATGTAAATGACTTGAGTTTCTTCGCATCACATGACGGATTGGTGCAATACAACGACTGCACTTCATTTATCTGCCTGATTTCCGTAGGCTGTCCACATACCGGACATTTATCAGGAATCTCAACTGAATCAGTCCCTGTCAGATTCTCCGCTATCTGAGGAATGATCATATTGGCTTTATATACTGTTATACGGTCTCCTATCCCAAGTTTCAGACCGCGCATAATGCTTATATTGTGCACGGAAGCCCTGCTGACTGTCGTACCTTCTAACTCTACAGGTTCAAAAACGGCTATCGGATTTATGAGACCTGTACGGCTTGCACTCCATTCGATCTCTTTCAATGTAGTCTCCTTAAGTTCATCCGCCCACTTAAAAGCAATTGAATCTCTCGGAAATTTCGCTGTCATTCCAAGCGATAGCCCATAAGCAATATCTTCATACAGAAGCACAAGTCCATCCGATGGTATATCGTAATGCTCTATCTTCTTCTCAAAATATTCTATTTCCTCCAAAATATTGTCCGGCGNNACTTTTTTATATTCTACTACGTCAAANCCCTGCTCTTTAAGGAAACTAAACTGCTTTTCTCTGGAATTNTTNAAATCCACCCCATCAGCTTTTACAAGATTAAANGCATAAAACATAACGTTTCTATTCGCTGTCACCTCATTATTAAGCTGNCGTACNGAACCNCTGCACAAGTTTCTAGGATTCTTATATTTTGCATCTGTATCTTCAATCCGGCTGTTTATCTTTTCAAAATCAGAGTATGAAATAACCGCTTCTCCTCTTAAGATTAATTCTCCCTGAAACGGTATGATAAGCGGAATATTTTTAAAAACTCTGGCGTTATTCGTAATAACCTCGCCAACTTCACCGTTTCCCCGTGTAACAGCCTTTGCAAGTTTTCCTGCAAAAAATGTCAAAACGATGGTAAGCCCGTCGAGTTTCCATGAAAGCAGCGCTTCGTTACCNTTCAACCAATCGCGNAGTTCNTCTCTGTTTTTCGTCTTTCCNANTGANAACATAGGCTTTTCATGNCTCTCTTTAGGCAATTCATCNACTGCTTCATACCCNACATGTTGTGTNGGGCTATTCGATAAAGTAACACCCGTCTCTTCTTCCAATTCCACCAATTCATCATAGAGTTTGTCATACTCATAATTGCTCATAATTTCCATATCTTGTGCATAATATGCTTTAGAAGCNCTATTTAATGTAGAAATTAATTCCTTCATTCGATTCATTGTTTCATTCTGCATTTGTAACACCCGTTACCTTTCCGCAATTTGATATAACATTTTGAGTATCTTCCTACCACAATATATAGATTTCCGACATTTTATGACCTTAGAGCGCATGCTTTATATAGTTCGTCCTTTTCTTCTTCACTCAGTTCACGAAATTCCCCCGGTTTTAGCTCTGCAAGATTAACCGTCATAACGCGCGTTCTTTTTATTTTCTTTACTTCAAATCCGACAGCACGACACATTCTGCGTATCTGTCTGTTTACTCCCTGAGTCAGAACCATCTGCATTGTCTGNGCGCCGAGACGTGTAATCTCGCAGGCTCTTGTCTTTAGNNCCAATTCCTTTANCCATACGCCATTTCTCATATGTTCAATGGCATCCTCCGTCAGCGGCTTGTTGACCTTTACCAGATATTCTTTNTCATGCAGGTTGCCTCCACGCATCATTGCGTCAATCAAATCTCCGTCATTTGTCATTAAGAGAAGACCTTCTGAGTCCTTATCAAGCCGGCCGGCATAAGTAAGCCTGATTGGATACTTCAGGTTATCCTGAATCTTCACCTTAGCATGCCTGTCGCGCTGCGTGCAGACTACTCCCACCGGTTTATAATANGCCAGAACTACATTTCTATCANGCTCTATTACNGTTTTTCCATTCACTTTTACTTCNTCTTCATCTGTTACTTTCNTACCAGGCAGCGCCNCANCNCCATTTACGGTTACGGNGCCGCGCTCTATCAGGGTATCGGCATCCCTTCTGGAGCATATACCGCACTGCGCAAGATATTTATTTATTCTGACTGCTGTCTTTTCATTCGCCACATTTACCACGCCCCTCTCTCAGCCTGCGAGTTTGGGTCGTCAGACACAAACTTGCGGTTGAAAATTTTAATTTTCAACCTTTATTACTCCATGCTCCATCAGGAAATCTTTCCATACCGAATAGCTGTTTGCATACAGATGCACTCCGTCAAATGTCANGTCCGCCCTAAGGAATCCCCCTTCATCTACAAACAACGGATTGCAGTCTAAATAAAAGATATTTATTCCATCTGCTAATTTNGCAACCGCAACATTTTTATCGTTTACATTGATATTATTAAATTCTGTGGAATAATTATTTTTTTCNTNNCTGACATGCAGATTAGCCATNACAAAAATCACNGCCTGAGGCTGCCACTCCCTTATCTGTTCCACCACTTCCTTATACTTCTCATAAAAACGTTCGGTATTCCCATATCCCANTTCATTAAGTCCAAGCATTATATATATCTTTCCNTATTCCTTCTGCTGAAGNACTTCGCTTAAATTGACNTTCTCGCCTGTTTTGGGATTCTTTATCCCNTTGTCACTTAAGAGCTTAAANATCATCATACCGCTCTCACAATAAAAATCCGCATCAATTTTCGCATAATCCGCAATACCCAGAGTTCTGGAATCTCCGATAAATACCGCATCTTCAAAATAGTCTTCCTCGACTTTCGTATAATCATACTCTGTTGTAAACGCAATTTTNCCCGCATCCGAATAATAGATAGAATCNGTTTCNACCGGCGTATAAGACTCAAAAAGCGTCTGCCCTGCCTTCACTGTTTTTTCTTCTTCGGCATTATTATCTTCCTCATCAGTAACTTCTTCGGTATTATTTTGGTTTGCCTTAATCTCTTCAATACTTGTGTTTGCCATCTGTGCAGCATTTACAACCAGATTTTCAACTGCAGTACTATCATTACTGTTTTCGGATACGCTTTGAATAACATGTGGTATTTCAATTAGTTTACCCATTGAAGCATCGTCAACTATACCATGCATTTCATCTTCCATAATNATTGCAAAAAGCGGACTCGACAAAATTGCGGATTTCTCCGGTCCGCCCTTATCACGATATATCATAAGTCCAATGCTGCCTGCTGTCATAAAAAGCCATGTTATAATCAATGCAGATAAATATGGACAATTCTGNAAAATTTTCTTCCACTTCTTCATTAAAAATGTCACTCCCGGTAAAGCTGCTAAAATCTAAAGTACAAAAACGGATTGTTGCTGCCTATCATGATTTCATAGACAGAAAGCCAGAATATCACCACTATCACCAATAATCCATACCACTTACTTTTATGTTTATGGTACAATTCCATCGTATAAGGAATCGAAAACAGGATACAAATAATAAATAACACCCCATATTCTTTCAGATANCTTAACACCTGCTCGCTTCCTACGACTACATCGCCAATATGTACACCGACCATATTCTGTAAATACCGCANCANCTGTGATGCATCACTTATTGCAAATATCATCCATGTCACCGGAATAAGCAGTATTACGTATATATGGCCAATAAATTTCCTTTGTTCCATCCACTTCCCTATACCGCTCTTTTCTATAGATAATATCAGGAAGAATGTAAGTCCCCACAACGCAAAATTAAAATCAGCGCCATGCCATATTCCTGTCAGTGTCCAGACAATAAGCAGGTTAACTACTGTCCTGAATATACCTTTTCGGTTACCGCCAAGCGGAATATATAAGTATTCCTTAAACCATCTGCCCAAGGTTATATGCCATCTTCGCCAGAAGCCTGAAATAGATTTGGCAGCGTATGGATTATCAAAATTATCGGGGAATCTGAAACCAAATATCTCTCCAAGCCCTTTTGCCATGAGTGAATATCCCCAGAAATCAAAATATATCTGGAACGAATAGGCAAAAGCTCCCAGCCATGCGGCAGGGACAGATAAATTCCCCGCACCGGCAGTCATAATTGTAGTAAAGAGCGTTCCTATCTGGTTCGCCAGCAGTACCTTGAATCCAAGTCCGATACTGAAAAGTTTCAAGCCGTCCTCTATATCCTTATATGTACTTTTTCTCCACTTTAATTCACCTTCAACTTCTTCATATTTTACAATTGGTCCCGCAACCAGCTGCGGAAACATACTGACATACGTCGCAAATTCTATCAGTGATGTATTTCCCTTAATTTTACCCCTGTAGCAATCCAACAAAAATGAGGTAATCTGAAAGGTATAAAAGCTGATACCAAGCGGAAGTCCAAGGGACAGAATCGGTATTATATTACCTGAAAACAGTTTATTTATGTTTTCCGCTGCAAAATCCCAGTATTTAAAAACAAAAAGAATTCCAAAATTAAAAAACAGAGCTAATGTAAGTATGCATTTTGCATACTTTTTATAATCCTCACAATTCCTGACATCTGAATTTCTTGATTTTTTTCTGTTTTTACGGTTCTTCCTTATCTTTCTGTTCTGAGATAGTATAAGCATGCCCGCTATATAATTGACAATGATAGAAAAAATAAGCAGAAGAACATAATAGGGTTCTCCTACTCCATAAAAGATTAAGCTACCCGAAAGCAACACAATATTACGGTATTTTTCGGGAACTAACAGGTATATCAATATAAAAACCGGTAAAAACCGGAATAAAAACTCTATGCTGGAAAATAACATATCTATCTATAAGCTCCCTACACTAATGACTCTAGATATAGTATATTCCAGACCGAATTAATTTACAAGCACTACAATATATAATTTATTCTTATTATGTCTTATTTTCGCAGTCCCTTAGGATAATGATTTTTCATCTGTCCATTTCCCGCCTTGCCAAATCCAATAGAATAACCGCNGGTTGTAAGAAGTANCCANCCNTTAATATCAGGANCGCATGGNAATACATCTCCATGCAGATAACTCTCCGTCTCCTTTTCATTCATTTCATAGTACTGCCCTACTTCATCTTTCGATAAATACAGGGCTAGTGCATGGGATGGCTCAAACCTATCTTTTTTTACCGTACCAAGATGCAGCCCCGGTCTGACTACCTTGAGCCCTTTTATAGAAATCATCTGTTTAGGCATGAGGAAAATCTGTTCGCCAAANGAAATAAATGCACCTCTTTCCATAAATATTTCTTTAACAGTTTTGGACATCCCCAACTCCTCTGTCAGGAAGTTTTGGCATAATCTGANGCCATCCGTNCCTGCCCTTCTTTTTGTATTATCCATTTTCTTTCTTGTTCNAATTTTGAAGTGTGTTTCCGCCGATTCAGCACGTACANNATTCTCATACCGCTCTCCAGCTTTTTTNAATCTGGCAATAAAATGTCCNTCACCATCAATCTTATGCGGCCATAAGCGTANNGTATGCTCNATANCCGNCATNNGATTTTCTATCCANGCCTCAATCTGCNNTCTNTCNCTATGNACCAANATAATCNCTCCAACTCTGTTTCTTCTATGGAAAATTCNTNGTGTGCTTTCAAGAAACCGTCAATCATTCCTTCATTTTCTTCAACAGAAANNGTGCANGTAGAATNGACCANCACACCTCCGGGCTTTAGCATGGAAGCAGCATTTTCTAAAATCATTTTCTGCCTGTCCTCGCACATTTTTACNTTCTCAGGGCTCCACTCATTTATGGCAGTCTCATCCTTACGGAACATTCCTTCTCCTGAACATGGAGCNTCTACAAGAATCNTGTCAAAATATGAAGGGAAGAACTCCGAGAGTCTTTCCGGCGTTTCNTTNCANACCACCGCATTGGAAATGCCCATCCTTTCAATATTCTGAGACAGTATTTTNGCCCTGCCNGGAATAATTTCATTGGAAACAAGCANCCCTTCTCCCATCATTTTTCCTGCTATATGAGTGCTTTTTCCTCCGGGAGCGGCACACAAATCCAGTATACGCTCTCCGGGTTTTGGTGCAAGNGCTTCCACTACCGCCATAGCGCTCGGCTCNTGAATATAGTAGGCTCCGGCTTCATGGAAGGCNTGTTTTCCTGGCTGCGCACTATGACTGTAATAAAAGCCTTCTTCANTCCATGGTACCGGTTCAAGTTTAAAGGGCATTTGACTTAAAAAGTTGTCTTTAANCTTATTTGCTGCTTTTAATGGGTTAAAGCGCAGGCCGNATAGCCGTTCTTTTTCATAGGATGCAAGAAAATCAGNATANTCATCCTGTAATAATTTCTGCATTCGTTCCGTAAAGTCATGTGGCAGAATTACTCTGTGTTCATTTTCAATATTTTCAATGTTATCAGTTTGCTTCATTATATAATTATCCATAATTAACATACTTTCTGCCTGCTATTATTTCTACGTATGAAAAACTTTTTCAGGACGTCCGTTGCACAATATAGACAAGGTGGCGCAGGGCACGCTCTCGCTGCGTTGTCGCTTTGTATATATTATTACATGAAAANTTACAAATTGGAAGTATGTCATCTCTAAAAAATCCTGACCTGCGTAGTAACATTTATCATAAAAACAGGGAAGCAGCATTAATTTACTTATTGCTTCCCTAGTGTGCTTCTTTCACCGTATTTATTATAAGAATCCAGAAGATATGACGTACTTACCTGTATCTCGTATACTTCCTCTTTAGTTATGGCTCTGGTACCTTTTATATCCCGTTTTTTTCGATTCTGGCTGCTCCTTTTGTCTGTTTTATGCCCCATTCCCTTCATGAGGCTTTGCATGAATTTCCGAAGTCTGCCTATGTATTTGCTAATAATCAATCTTCGCTTATTATCAGACTGTTCCTGANCAGCAACACTTGCTTTATCAGTTTCATCATTGTGTATTATAGGCACAACCTGCTGCATGACCAGCATTTCAATATCCGTCATCACTTTGACATCATGTACTGCTTTAATATCACCTGATATTATAAGTGAATCAACCTTTCTGCTTTGGCTTTCCTTATGATTTCCCTTCGCTATGCCGCTTTTAGAGCCTGTTCCGATTCCGATACCGAAATCATTTACTAAATATCCATCAGGAAAAGACGGCTGTGCATTCTGCACACCCGTCTGTGATATACTTTCTCCCTTATCGCTTCCTGCGCCTGCACCTCCGCCATCCAGATATACTCCGCCAAGAAGCTTTCTCCTTTTTTCTATTCCATTATTTCCATGATTGTGAAAGGCACTGTTACTCCATTGAATCACATGATACTGAACAGGCTCTTCCGAATGTATATGGCGCATTTTTTATCCTCATGAAAAGAAATTGAAAAAACTGCCGCTTGATCCAAAATTCTTAAGCAGATTACTATAAGAATTATTCACCAGACTGTTTAAGCTGGAAACTGCACTGGACTGCACATAAGACGCCGTAGTACCTGCTTTTGCCGCAAAAGAAGAACTGCTTCCCCATGCTGTCTGCAGCTGCTCAAGGCTTGCTCCCTTTAACGCCTTTTCATCTACTGCAAGCGTACCGTCTGAACGTTTGGTAACTCCTGTCGCCTGCAATGCATTGCGGTGCATAGTCGCATATGAGTTTAATTGATTTAAATAGCTACTGTCTACTCTGCTGGTTCCGTTTCTCAGATTTTGTACCATATTGTTATACTGGTTTACAAATTCCTTGACCTGCTTCGTTATCTCCGTCGTATCTCCGCTTTCTTTCGCTTTGGCAAATAAAGAATTGTCTCCCGAATTTGTCAGTTTGGAAGCGGCGTACTGCACTTCTCCGGCATTGTTCTTCATGTTCTGATAAGTAGTCATCGTGCTGTTTGACTTACTTGCAGTCGGCGTATTTACCAGATACCTGCTTGCGCTGGTTCTGTTTGATTTGCCAAACGCACGTCTTCTGCTGCTTGCAGTTTTATTGGCATTCATCAAAGCACTCATGTAATTTCGTGAAATTCTCATATTCTTCCTCCATTCTTACTTAGCCTTCGATATACTCTAAGAATATTTTCAATAATTATATCGAGAGTTATTCCATAAAATAAAGAGGTTTGTAACCAAGCGTCCTGTTTCTGTCATGAATATCCTAAAGCCTTACATTACATATTTGTCTGCATTAACCAATTTAGTATCTTTAAGCTGCTTTATGCCACCTAATATATCTGTTGCACCACCCAGCAAGCCGCCTATTAAACCGTCTAATCCGCTTTCTTCTTCCTCGCCATTTTCATCATTCTTTCCATTACCGATTATGGCAACATTAGTGGACACGGCCGCTACTGCGCTTTCCTGTTCTTCGCTGCATATGACCTTGGCACAATTCATAATCTCAAGTTTTTCCAATATCATTTCCGGAGTAACGTCATCTGATATTTTAATCAGTGCTACATTAAGGACTTCAACACCCTCCGGCGATTCATCTAACAATTTCCTGTCAATCTTTGCCATTGGTAAATTGAGCATTTTTCGATTGTTTTTTATAATCTCGATATCATCAAACTCCACATTAATACTTCGGAAAGCTTCTTGTTGTTCCGCCCTAAGACTGACAGTTCCCTTTATTATCAGCTTCTCTATCTGACTGCAAAGCACATTAAGGTCTGCGTCACTGTCAACTTCCACATCGCCGTATACAAATATTAAACTGCCTTCATTACGGACAAACTCTTCATTAAGAACGCTGTCTCCATACACGAGTTTCATGCCATCAGGAACAACAATAAATTCTACGCTTTCATCGAACATCGGAACACAGTCTTCTATTTTACATTCCGGCACGAGCAGTCTTTTTGTATCAAAGTGAACGCCTTTTCCGGCAAGTTTAGCAATGTCAACGTTTATGTCCTTAATAATAACAATTCTTTTCACATAATATTTACCGCCTTCTTTTGCACGAAGCGGAAAGTATTTATCGATTGTGAATTCTTTATCCAGAATAACACAATCATCCGGATATGATTCGGTAGAACCGTTTACGCTCATTTTACCTATAAATCCTTCAAGACTCTTAGGATATCTGACATTACCGTTTACTGTAATTCCATCATATTTTTTCAAGATTTCTTCCGTACCGGGATGTATGTTAAGAGAACCGTTTACACACAATATGGTATGCTCTATTGCACTGCTGTTTCCGGTAATTTCATACGAACCGTTTACTGACTTTAAATTAATATCAGTATCGCCCTCCGCCTCTATTGTATTATCGCTGTTAATCGTAATCGGCAGCCTGCTTAAAATACTTTTGCTTTCCCTATTTACAATTAAGGCGTCAGTATTAATCACAATATGCTCATAATGACTGTAATCCTCTTCCTTCATTTTTCTTGTGTCGCATACGTCACAGTTTAATAATAACTTCTTTTTTTCAGACATCTTATCACCTTATTCCTTTCTATTTCAGCGCTTCCCTTAAATGTTTTCTGGCTAAAGAAAGTTTCGAGCGCACAGTTCCGGGCGGAAGTTTAAACAATTCTCCAATCTGCTTGGAATTATAACCCAGCAGATATCGCATTGTGAATAACACACCTTCCATGTCCGGCAGTGAATTCAACAAAAGCTCCCACTCAACAGTCATCATTTCTTCCTGCTCTTTTTGCACTTCAGGGATTTTTTCGACAACTGTTTCNCGCTTTGTGTGGCGTATCCGGTCTATATAAATATTTTTTACGGTACGATACAGCCATGCCCTTTGCTGATTTTCATCGAGTGTNCAGAGTAATTCTTCATTCAGCATTGCGCGCAAAAATGCATCCTGAACCAGTTCCTCCGCCGTACGCAGATTTCCTGTCATTTTCTCACACCACTCAACGAGCGTCTGATGATATTTCTCATATAATTCTTCTATCATCTTGTTTGTTCCTTTCTTTTGCCTTTCATAATATAAGACGTATGAAAAGAAGAAAGTGTTGAAAAAAANTAAATATTTTTTAGTGACCGATTTATAACCGACCGATTTATAATAACTTTAAAANTATTCAAAATGCATNTTTTATNAGTTAATACNCAGCTATTCTCTCAAGGCGGTTTCCCAGCCTGCTCAATATTTCATTCGTAATAGTGTGAGAATTACTTGCAAGCTCGCCTGCGGCTATTTCCAGTTGTCCGGATTTACCTATCAGAATGACTTCATCACCGGCTTTTACATCATTCACCATGGTAACATCTATAAAAAGCTGATCCATGCAGATACGTCCTATGATTGGTACTTTTTTACCACGCAGCAAAACATGCCCTTTGCCTGACAGTTCCCGAGGAACACCGTCTGCGTAACCGATTGATACAACCGCAATCCGCATTTCACTACGTGCGGTATATGAAAGTCCATAGCCGAGAGCGTCTCCTTCATGCAATATCTTAATACACTCGACTCTGGACTTCAATGCCAAAACCGGCTTAAGCGACGTCTCTGCTTCTATGGTATCATGCGAATTGCTGAGCACGCCGTAAAGTGCTATTCCGATTCTGGCATAATCAAATTGCAATTCCGGATAATTCAGTGCGCCATAGCTTCCCTGAATATGCGTTTTAAAGTCATTGATTCCTGACTGATGCAGATTATTTATAACCGAATGAAATTTTTCAACCTGTTTTAACGTATATTCTTTATCTTCCTCAGAACTTCCGTCAGACACGCACAAATGTGAAAATACACCTGTTATTTTTATATTTGTAAGCCGCCAGACATAAAGAATGCTTTCCATATCTTCGCTGTCTATGCCCAGACGATGCATGCCTGTATCTATTCCGACATGGGCGCAAACCTGATATCCGCAGTCATTCAACATTTTGGCATAATCAAGATCGACTATTGTCTGTGCCAGGCTGTATCTGTGCAATTCTTCAAACTGATATGGTGAGGTATATCCCAGAATCAAAATCTGTCCTTTAATACCCGCTTTCCTTAATTCAACAGCCTCATTTACGGTAGCTACACAAAAGTCATTGATTCCCATTTTCTGTAATGCGGTTCCGATAAGCACAGCCCCATGTCCATATGCATTAGCCTTAATTGCCGGCATGATTTCACACCCATCTGAAAGAATCGATTGAAGCTGTTCTATATTGTGAGCCAGATTTTTCATATTCAGTTCTATCCATGCCCTTCCTTTTTGGTACATACCAAAATTCTCCTTTGCAATATTTTTCATTCAGTCAGTTACCGGTTCTTGAAAAACTTTTGCAATTGTATGATTAGTACTTCAATTACTGCTGACACTAAACCGGAAGTAATACATACAACTACATAATGAATCATACTGTTGCCTACCAGTATTTTTTCAAGATGAATAATCTTAGCAATGCCGCGGACAGCAATGATCATCAGTGGATGAATGATATATATCCACGTGCTGATAATATGATATCTTATATGGAGACTTTGATGTCGTCCGAAGCCATTCGGCAAATGAATGTTTATCCCCAGAATAATTTGAAACAGAAAAAACATACACGGAACCAATGCAATATACATGCTGTCATGGCGCTGCATATCATATGCGTGAAGTACCAGCCCCTCAACCACCATAAGGAGCAGCGAAATTAAAAATCCCACAACATTATCAATATGCTTTCTTCTTATTTTGTTTTCATCCCCGGCAATATGCTTAATATATGCACCCATAACAAGAAAAACCGGCGCATAGAAAATTCCGTTTCTGGTATAAGAAAAGATATTAAACATCGCATCATATACCACTCTTACAGCAGGTATTTCAACAATAACTCCATAATAACTGTCTCCCGCAAGCCCTATAAAATACAATATCATGCTTATAACCATAACAGTACCCGGCGTCAGCTTTCGTCCCAATGAAATGACAATTATCATGCCAAGTACAGTTGCAGGAAGATACCATAAATGATAAAAAGTACCATCAAATATAAGCATACGGAAAATATCGCCTGCTGCGGCATTCTTGAAATGTCCCGCGTATATATTAACAGGCAGATACAGAATAATTGCCGCAACATATAAATATATACTCTTTAATATAAAGTGAAACATTGGTCTTAGGTTTGCCGACTTATAAAACATATACCGGGGTATGCTGAAATATCCTGTAACCATAAGGAAAAACGGAACCGCACATCTTGCAATAATTCTTGTGAATATGAAATCTGCACTCGCATTTAAAGATGCAAATGGTGATGTGTGTATAGCTACAACCAGCAAAGCAGATATAATTCTAAAAAAATCCAGTCCTTCAATCCGTTTGTTATCTCCCACTATATTAACGCCTCTTCAATCGCCGTACTGATAATCTGTTCAAAGGATATTCCCGCAGCCTTCATCATGTTTGGAAATCTGCTGTGTGTAGTGAAGCCGGGAATAGTATTTACTTCATTAAAAAAGATTTCACCCGAATCTGATAAGAACATATCAACCCGTGCAAATCCACTGCAGCCAAGCGCCCTGTATATAGTCTCGGCAGTCTGCCTGATTCGCTCTGCGGTTTGACTGTCAACTCTTGCAGGAACATGTATTGAGGAATTTTTCAAAGTATATTTTTCCGTATAATCAAAGAAACCGTCTGATAGTTCAATTTCATCTACTTCGCCAATAATCAGGTTTTCTTTTCCTAAAACTGCGCAGCCGACTTCAAAGCCTGAGATGCATTCCTCCACAATTATTTCTTCATCATATTCAAATGCCAGCTTTATGGCCGCCGGAAGTTCATTACTGAGGCCTACTTTAGTGACTCCATAGGAAGAGCCCGCTTTCATCGGTTTAACAAATAACGGATAACCTATCTGGTCCGCTTTCTTTAAGGCCGTCTGTACATCTGTTCCCTTCTTAATTACAAACGAATTTGGAACAGATACACCGGCTGCGCCAGCCAGCTTATGAGCTCTGTCTTTATCCATACATAAAGCAGACGCCAGCACACCGCAGCCTATTACGGGAATGTCAATCAGTTCAAACATACCCTGCACAGTACCGTCTTCTCCGTTTCTGCCATGCAGGATTGGGAAAACTGCATCTATATGGATTGCTTCTGTTTTTTCATCTTTTAACAGCAGTAAATTGTGTTCGATACGACTTAAATGTACTGTTACCGGAGTGCAGTCGTCAGTATTGCACCATGTGTCGTCAATAAGCTTTTCTATGCTGCCGTCAAATATAAACCAGTCTCCGACTCGTGAAATTCCAATCAGTATCGGAGTGTACTTATGTCTGTCGATGTGCGTAATAACGGCATATGCCGACTGAAGTGAGACTTCATATTCCGGGGAGCAGCCGCCGAATATTAGTGCTATGTTTTTCATTTTCTATATTTCCTCCTTTATTTCTATATCATCAGGAAGCTTATACCCTATTTCGCAGCAATTCCTATACAGCAATTTTTTACTTACAGGAGTTTTGTTGTCGCTTGTTTTGGGATTTTTATATTCCTGTACAACTGTCCTTTGTATCACATCGACTTCCTCATACACCTTGTTGCCTTTTCTGTAATACACCGAATTTTCGTTATAAACTTCAAAGGATGTCCATGTATCGCTGTCTGTCAGAATCTGTCCGCTGATATTTTCATCATCAAATGAAATCAATATTTGAAATGCAGCGTCAGTATCATTTCTTACCTTTAAATCGAGCCAGCCTTCATATACCGTCGCATCAACTCCAAACGGTGCATCACTTGGCGGCTCCGGAAAATCTTTAGTTTTGTGCCCGTGCCGTTCTACAATAGTAAGCGGCGTATGCAGAAAAAGCCAAAACAACAGATTGCTCATTTGACACAAGCCGCCGCCGGGTGCGGTTTTCAGTTCTCCGTCTGTTACTACTAAGCCATCTTTGTATGGCGTATGCCTGTCCGCATATCTGACAAGCTTCCAAAAAGAAAATGTTTCATGCGGTCTGATGAGCAGATGATTTAGCGTTGCTGCTGCCAGTTTCAGGTTATGAACCTTGTTTTCCTGATACACCATTTCAAATCCTGTTTCTCTGTTATACATAGGACAGCTTGATGAAAATAGCTGATATGGCAGCAATGTATCACTCTTCTTAGACGAGTAGCGGTTACTGTCCAAATTCATGCCTAAATAAAAACAAAACATACGCTGCTTCTTTCTAATGGGCATCAGCCAAGGGAATAGCTGGGTTATACGCTTTCTATTCATAAAAAGATTTCCTTTCGTTTATAGATATTTTAAATAAACAAAAACTCCTGTTTCGTAATATATTACCAAACAGAAGTTATTTAATCTTTAATATAAAGTTATTTGATTCTTAAGAAAATGCTAATTTTTTATTTAGGCCATAACTAACTGCGCAATGCCGGAAGCGTTATTACAAATATAACCGTATTATTTTCACTGTAAGCGGTAATCGTTCCTTCATGTGCAGTTATAATCTCCTTTGCAATGGCAAGTCCAAGCCCTGAGCCGCCGGTATTTGAGCTGCGAGCTTCACCCAGACGATAGAATTTTTCAAATATTGTCGATAATTTCTGCTGCGGAATGGTATTACCCTTATTCTGAAAAGAAATGACGACATTATCGTCTTTCACTTCAGCGGAAATAATAATTTCCGTATCGGAGTAACTGTAGGCAGATGCATTTTTCAGCACATTATTGAATACCCGAGCCAATTTGTCAGGGTCCCCGTATATGGATAGATTTTCATCCACATTGAGCACTATTGTGTTCCCATTGGCGGACAGAACCGGCGAGAGTTCATCGGTAAGCTGCACAAGCATATAATATAAATCTATCGTTTCTTCCTCCAATATAATCTGCTGCAAATTATATTTGGTGATTTCAAAAAATTCGTTAATCATTTTTTCCAGACGATATGCTTTTTCAAGCGTGATATGCACGTAGTTTTGTCTCTTCTCTTCCGGCATATCCGGGATTTCCTCCAAAAGCGCAAGATGCCCTATCACTGATGTCAGCGGTGTGCGTATATCATGAGCCAGATACATTACCAGGTCGTTTTTGCGCTGTTCTGCCAATGCGGCTTCCATCGAACGCTGTTTTAATGCTAATCTGACATTATCCAGTTTCCGTTCCAGCGAAAGCAATTCTATAGGCAGATTAGTTTCCTCTTCATCACTTACCAGCGCATCTATTCCACGGCCAATCAACACCAAATATTCTATATACCAGTTAATCGCAACACGAAACAAAAGTCCGAATACCAGAATAACAACAATTCCCCAGATCAATGCTGCCCAATTGCGGAATACCTGTTGATATAAAGTAAGCGCGCTTTCATAATTCAATCTCAGATAGCGCCGGAACAGATAAACCACGAAATC
>JAAUZS010000071.1 GCA_014804495.1 Lachnospiraceae bacterium | reverse complement strand
TTCATCCAGCCCGTTCATCATCTCCACCCACTCTACATTTTCATATTCATAAACAGTCTCGGCGGTTTCTTCCACTTCTTCAACAGGATGGACTCTTTTTCTCTGTCTTAGGATATTATTACATTCATTAATCAGAATCCTTGTCAGCCATGTTTTGAAAAATTCCGGCTTTTTAAGCTGCTTCATCTTTTCCCAGCATATTAGTATCGTTTCCGACATGGCGTCTGCAACATCCTCATCATTCTTAAGTATCGCTCTTGCCGTCTTGTACATCGCCTGCATCTGAGCCTGTATCAACTCGGTAAACGCATCCGCATTTCTTTGCTGTGCGAGTTTGATTAAACCGCTTTCCACATCCGCTTGCATTTTTTATCTCCTTTGTTACGTTCTAATCATTAGATGGATAAAAACAAAAAAACGTCCCAGCTAAAGTATAACCGGAACGTTTTCTAAGTTCAAATATTTACCCTCATTTAAGTCTCCGCCTGTTACGATACTCCGCATACATCATCAGTATGCCTGAAACAGCTCCTAAAAAGATAAAAGACTGAATAAACGGCATAAAATTATATGTTCCTCCCTGCCAGAAGTCCGCAAAGTCATTACTTATATATGTCATAGGCAGGGTTGCCGCAGCTTTTTGCAGCATTTTCGGTAGCTGTTCTGTGGATATTCCCATCATACCGGTCAGCATCATCAGTGAAAAATATATGCACATGGTAATGCCAAAAGTAATACTGAATTTCCGGCATATATTGGCAATAGAATGCGCGATAACTAACAGCATTATCCCAAGCAGATACAATGATACAAGCAGACAGATTATAGAAGAAAGCGCCGGCTTCGGAACATCCATTGTAATAAGCTGAAAAATGCCATAGATTATAAGTGCAATAGTCATAAAAATCATATGAGCTATAATCTTAGCCGTCATCAGGCTTCTCTCCTGAAATCCAAACAGACGCATTCTAAGCGGTACCTCATTTTCAACTTCCTGAGCATACACCGCACCATAACCTATGAACGTTATAGCCATAGGTATGACTAACGACATACTTAGCATTATGGAAGTCGTAACTTCCTGCCTTATCGCCTCAGGCACCTGCCCGCCTATCGTCTTCGAAAAAATAAGGCTCATCACATTCGGAAACACTATACCAAAGAAGTGTGTCATAAAGTTGCCGTTTATATTTCTAAGTTCATATAGAACCATATTTAAATTACATTTTTTCTTATTCATATTTACACCTATACTCCCTTCTGACTTTATGCATTCTCATAGAACTGCGCCCTTGCATTAATAGACATAATCTCAATATCCGAATTGCTTCTCTTGAAATTAACATCATTATCTACCAGAAGTGAAATAAGTTTCCCTTCCTCTTCCCTATTCCGGCATGACAAAGCAAGTAAATGAGCTGGAGACTTAAGAGTTCTGAACCCTTTAGCCAATTTCCTGTTTGACTCATNATTTTGCAGAATAAAAATTGCATTTCCACAGTATGTCCTGAATAGNTCCTCNGTTTTTCCNTANGCAANTACCTTNCCCTTATCCAGCAACAGAATTTTATCCGCCAANTGNTCCAACTCNTCATAGTAATGGGANACAATNAGCAGCGAGTCNTCCTTATCACGATACCANTCTNCCATCTTTTCCATCATATTCTGCCTTGTNTCGAANTCCAAACCGGATGTAACTTCGTCATAACATGTAAATTCCGCNTTNTGCATCATTATCATAATAATCGTGAATTTCTGCTTTTGTCCCCCGGAAAGNTCTTTAAATCTCTTAGACAAACATCCCTCAAATTCAAAAAAATCAATTAAATCCTGCAGTTCTTTGTTTTTCTTAATCTTTGTATTCAGTACCATTTCCATTATCCGTTTTACNGGCATAGTGGTAACATACGAATTAGCCTGCATATGTACCGCTATCTGTTCCGGTTTCANATGCGTTACTATCCTGCCCTCATAATCCGTAAGCCCAAGGATAGACTTCACAAGAGTACTCTTTCCTGCACCGTTAGAGCCTATTACTCCGATGCGCTCACCTTTTTCAAAAACTATAGGACTGTCAATCTGTAACGCTACCTGATTTCCGTATTTAACCTGTAATTGTTTGATTGTTAATAACATATGAATCTCCTTTCTGCTCAATATAAATTAATATAAAAACAGCAGTTTTGCGCGCACACCGTTGTTAATATTTTCTATTTTCAGCCTGTAACCCATAAGTCTGCTGTAATAAGATGCTACATATAGTCCCAGCCCTTTACCTTTCTGACTTCCGTTGCTGCTGACAAATGGCTCAAAAATATTCGGAAGCAATTCTTCATCTATAGTCACACCGTAGTTTGTGATACNCATCTCTTTATCGCTTATTTCTANCTTAATCTCCTGATGTTCGGGGGTATACTGCACTGCATTGGAAAACATATTATCCACGACTTTCTTAAGCATTTCCCTATCTGCCGAAACGACGCCATGCCCTTCTATNGTCACTTGTAATTGTTTGTTTTCTGTCTGAACGGAATAAGATTTTACCAATTCCTCNGCNAGNNNNTCGACAGANACNTCTTCCTGCANNANGTTTNCCGCACGNNAATTCANATANANAATNTCTTCCACAATTTTACGCATGGACAGAAGCTGTTTCTTAACCTCCGGCAGATACTCTTGCGTATTTTTGTATTTTCCTACCTCATTTATCATTCCTTCCACNAAGAGAAGCGCCGCCGCGATTGGCGTTTTCAATTGATGCGAGGAGGCTTTCAGGAATACTTCCTGCCTTTCGTTTTCTTCCTCCAGAATANGATTCTTTTTCTCAAGCTCCTCATAATTATCACGAAGCTTCCCATACAATTCATGCAGATTCCGTCCCAATGTGCCAATTTCATCCTCACTGTCTGAATCAAATTCATCTGCCTCAAACCTTTCTGTCAGNCGGATGTTTTCCGCATAACCTGCAAGCCGAATGATGGGATTGACAATTTTACCCGAAAAAAAGCGCGAGGAAACCAGCACTGCTAAAAATATAACTGAAACAATCATTGGCAGACTTCCCNCGACAATCGGTAAAATCTCATCCATCTGNGGNGTCATGGTCGGAAGTATGGTAACAACAAAAGAATCCTCTGTCCGCGCAAAAGCAAAATAGGTTGTATAACTGTAATTANCATCTGAAANTCCTGCTTCATAGACAATGATGCCTTCCGGCATGGAATGAAACTTATAATACTCTCCTTTATAAATTCCCGGTTCCCCTTTNCNCTCTACNTTTACTTCTATNGGATAGTTCCCGGTANTAGGGTTTTGTTTGGCNAATATNTCTTGGAATTCATCTTTCCATAAGGCAGCAAGNTCTTCAAACNCACNGACTTCNATANACTGCAAATCATCAGATTGCTCCGCATTGCTTAATATATTTCTGATATCATTTAAAATAGTCTGCAGCCTGTNATCCCGAATCGTAAGCTCAGCTCTGAAGAATTTTCCCNCCACATAAATCTCTCGTCCTTCATCCGGAATTTCCAGNGAAAAAGCTGACGAAGGATTTTTGACGGTTATGTTATCATACGACTTATTTTCCATATATCCTTTCTGGATATCCCAAGCGGATTCCAGATTACTATTCATCACATAATCTACATACAACGACGGCAGCATCAGAATAAAATAAACTATGACAAAAGCTGTCATTATTACTGCGAGCGCAATACTATATAGAAATGTTTTCTTTCTCAATCCCATNCTTATATATTAGAAGGCGTTCCCTAAGCCNTTTCCTCCTCCCTGAATTGATATCCGACGCCGATTACCGTTTTAATATAGTCTCCCGGCAGCTTTTTGCGCAGATTCTTGATGTGGGCGTCAATAATCCTGTCGTTGCCGACATAATCTTCGTTAAAGATTCTAAGAATCAACTGTTCCCTTGTAAAAACTCGCTTCGGCTCTTTTATTAATACCTGCAATAACAGGAATTCGCTCAATGTAAGCTCCAACGGTTTCCCGTCATAAAATGCCTGATATGAATCATCATGAATTACCAGTCCTTTTTCTTCATTAAGTTCTGCCCTCTTAACCCGCCTGAGTATGGTCTCCATTCTTTTTAACAAAATAATGGGCGAAACCGGCTTGATAACATAATCATCCGCAAAGAGATTAAAAGCCTGCACCTGCGTCTTTTCATCATCCAGTGCAGTAAGCATGATCGTCGCCACATCTGGNTTTTGTTTCTTAATATATTCAAGAANCTCCAGCCCACTTACTTTAGGCACCATAATATCCAGCACTGCCATGTCAAACCTGCATTCTTTGAGTAACCGTAATGCCTGTTCACCNTCCTTAGCACATGNAACATCATAGTCCTGCATTTTCATGTATTCTGTCAGTACATCGCGTATCGTGGGTTCGTCTTCCAAAAATANAATTTTCATATTCAATATCTGCTCCCGTATAATTGTAGTAATTTATATTAAAATGGAATGTTGTAAANTTTCNANAGATAATTTGCTNCGTANATTTTCTACAGATAATTTGCTACGCAAATTTTCTGTTATTATAATACCACAGCCGTATGAATTTGATATGAAGATGATGTGCAGCTTGTGTTAATTTCCTGTAATATAAAAGAAGAGGCTGAATCAACCTCTCCTCTTGATTAATGCGTTACTTACAGGCAATATAAACATCCATGCTGTCTCCGTCGGTTTCGAAGCAGGGAATAACGTCCTTGTTCGTATGTTCCAGACCGTTCACTCGCATATACTCCATAAGCGTTTTATAAGCGTTGGGAATAACCACGAATGGGTTTTCAAACGGCCCTTCAATATGTATCGCCGCATACCTGTGAGCTTCCTGCTCATGTATTTCAGCATCAGGTGGGACTACACCGTCCGGCAGTATCCATGCCGCNTCGTANCCATGCATATTGAAAACATTTATCTGCTCCTGTGACACATTNGGGAAATCCCANCCNATGACACGGGGATTATCCACNCCGCAGCCGCGGGCAATGGAAAATACTCTGTCGATAGCATCCCCCTCCGGGTCGGAGCTTATAACGGCATGTTTTATATAACGGAAAGCCGGNACTGTCTCGACNCGCAGATTTGTATACTCTTCGCCGCAAGCGTCCATTTCATCGCGAAACAAGTTGTCTANCGAGCAGTTGAAAAGCCCACAAAGCTCTATAGCNTTATTCATTTCGGGCTGCGCTGTATCCAGCTCCCATTTTGATACGGTTTGACGGCTGACATTCATTTTTTCAGCCAAATCTTCCTGCGTCATATTTCCTCTCAGACGCCTTAAAAACTGTAAATTTTTTCCGAAACTCATAAAATATTCTCCTTTCATCTTCNTGCGCCGCGCCGCATTGTCAGTATAGTATTTTCCTCAACAGGCTGCAACCAATCTATATGCGCTATTTTTTTGAACCGCGCAACTTNAAAGTGCGGAGAATATTTTGATAATGACTTCACAGAAACGGATTATAATACCGACTGCCATCCCAGAATGTCACTACCAAATCTATAACCAGAATTGCCAGCACAAATCCAATCGTCAGCCAGTCATTCCTTTTCATCGGTCGTTTCGCATACCAGGTGCGTTTCTTTTTCTTACCGAAACCGCGAAGTTCCATCGCATTGCTGACTGTCTCGATGCGGTTCAGACTCGATAAGATAAGGGGCAGAAGAATTGCCACGGAATTCTTCAATCTGGTAAAGAGTTTATCCTTACCCGACAGATCGATTCCTCTCGCCTGCTGTGCCTGACTGATATTATGATACTCTCTTTGTACATCCGGTATATATCGCAAAGCAAGGCTTACCGAATAACCAATCCTGTAACTGACGCCTATATTTGCTAATGATGCCGCAAACTCGCTTGGATCCGTACATGCGATAAACAAAAGCGCCACAGGCACTACACAGATTACTTTCATAGTCATATTAAAATGATAAAACAACTGCTGCAGCGTGATCGTATATGGTCCGGCAATAGTAAAAAGAACCGTCCTGCTCTCATATAACCCTACTCCATACTCGGGAGAGAACAAATACACAAACAGATTGTTCATAATAAGGAAAACCGCCGCTAACCCTAGCACAATACTAATGTCACGGATTCTTATCTTACTGACTTTAAATACAATAACACTAATAACCATCATACAGAGCAGTACTCTTGTATCGTATGTAACCATACTCGCCAGACTCCAGGCTATGAAGAAGATCAGCTTAGTCGTTCCTGTCAGCTCATGCACAAGGCTCTTTCGCTTAATATAGCTCAAAATTGCAATCTTTGCCATCTTACCGCACCTCCTTGCTCTCATACCCGATAAAGCATTCAGTAAATACCTGCGGCTCATCGATACCACAGGCAAGACTCAGCGTATACAAACTGGTTTCTTTCAAGTTTGCCGCCTGTACCAATTCCGGGTCATTTAATACATGTGCCGCAGTCGTATCAGCCAACATCCTGCCTTCACTGAAAACGATTGCACGTTCCGTGTATTCCAACATCAGATGCATGTCGTGCGTAATCATCAATATCGTATATCCTTTTTCGTTCAATTCCTTAAGAAAATCCATTATTTCCGTATAGTGATGATAATCCTGACCTGCTGTGGGTTCATCCAATATAATAACCTGAGGACGCTGAACGAGAATACTTGCAATCGTCACACGCTTCTTCTGTCCATAAGACAATGCGGAAACCGGCCAGTTCCTGAAAGAATATAACCCGCACACTTTCAGCGTTTCTTCTACCCGTTTGGTGCGCTCTTCTTTCGGCATACCGCTCTGTACAAGCGCCATCTCCACTTCATCCCAAATCATCGGTTTGGAAATCATCTGGTTAGGATTCTGCATAACATAACCGATTCTTTCCGCCCGCTCTTTAATTGTATCCTTCTCTATATCTCTGCCTTCCATATAGATTTCACCGGATACAGGCTTTTCAAAACCACAGATTAATTTTGCCAGCGTACTCTTTCCGGCTCCGTTCCGGCCTACGATACTTACCATTTCTCCTTTGTGAATCGTGAAATTGACATCCTGCAAATTTAACTTATCAGGCGTATAACCAAATTTAAGATTTTTCACGCACAATAATTCTTCTCCATGCTGCGCTTTATGTATTTCGGCTCTCTGCTTCTTATACCAGCTTTGTACTTTCTCCTTATCTTCCGGTTTAAGAACCAGCTTGTCTACATGCTCAGGATGCAATGCCTTATTTATTTCAACACCGGTATAACGAAGCGCCGTCAGATAAAGCGGTTCTCTGATTCCATGCTGAAGAAGCAGATTACCGGTAAGCATTTCCGTCACAGACATATCCGCTACAATCTCACCTTCATTCATCAGGATAATCCTGTCCATACTGCGCCATAGAACATCCTCAAGTCTGTGTTCTATAATCAGAACCGCCGCCCCTGTGCGTTCATGCACCATATCAATCAGTTCTATTGTAGAACGCCCCGCCGCCGGGTCCAGATTCGCCAGCGGTTCGTCAAATAACAGCACTTTTACTTCTTCCACCATCACCCCTGCAAGGCTTACACGCTGCTTCTGTCCGCCTGACAGTTCCTGCGGNGAATATTCAAGATGATGNTCAATNTCCACAAGCTTAGCNANCNTNTCTACCATCTCTTTCATCTCAGCCTGNGGTACACANTCATTCTCCGGTGCAAAAGCTATATCCTCTCCTACNGTNAATCCGATAAANTGTCCATCCGTATCCTGTAATACCGTGCCGACTGTATGACTTAANTCAAANATACTGCTCTTTTCCGTCTCGATACCGTCTACCATAAGACTTCCTGTACTTTTACCGGGATAGGCAAACGGTATCAATCCGTTTACACAGTTTCCGATTGTACTCTTACCGCTGCCTGAAGCACCGGCAATCAGTACCTTTTCTCCGGGATATATATCCAGATTGATATTCCGCAGAGTCGGNTCCGCCTGTGCCATATATTGAAAGCTGTAGTCCTTAAAAGAAATAACGGGAGATTTCATGTTATTNCTCCTTTTACTTTTTATAGTTATAACCAATTTCAAAACTATTATTGCTAGTCACGAACTTATGCATAATAATCAAAAACGGTGCTCACCGCAAGCGAAATCGCACCTTATTTTGTTTATTATGTATAAGTTCTGGTTACTGAAATAGAGTTTCATAATTATATAATGAATAAAAAGAGCCGCCGCACGAAAAACGACCGCTCTTTATGATTACTTCAATTAATTAGTCTTCCTTATTCAGNGAACCTTTCTTTACAACNGTCTTAGCATATGCNACTAACAGAAGTGTNCCGACAATTCCGGTTGTAAGCATATTGGAAACNCCGGCTACAAGACCCTGTGCAAATAANTTCTCNATNGGNTCNNNATAAATCANAATNTCCAGACANGGTGCAACAAGTCCCCATGCCAAGAGATGCGCAACAATCTGGGACACATTGAAAGTAATAATCTTCTTAGTATCAAGTCCCTCATTGATATCCAGCTTCAATGTAACAAGGCCGATTACAAGACCGGCAAATGAAGAGGCGATAATCCAGCTCCACCATGGACCGTAACTTGTAGCATCAATCAATGTATGACCGACAAATCCAATCAGCAGACCNGCTATAGGTCCAAACAGNGTAGCGAACACGGCCTGAATCGCATACTGTAAGCTGATATAAGTATTNGGAACCGGTGTAGGAATTGAAATTTTCCCTAAAACAAAAAATAAAGCTGCACCGATACCGATTGCAACAACACTTTTAACAGATAGTTTCTTCATTAGAATTTCCTCCCTCATTCTCTCTATAACACATTAGTCTATAATTAAGACATATTTATTATAGACTAATGGTTATATCGTGTCAACCGAAACTATTGCTGCTGTTTCAGTCTTTATCCATATTTTCCTGTGGTGNGTTTGTATTCACTACCATATTGACGCCATCAAGACCGTTTACGGTAATATTTCTGTTTACCTTTGCATCATAGGACTCNGCATTAATAATANTTGCTAAGTCGATGCCTGTCGTTTCCTTCATTGATTCAAACAGTTTTGTCATGACCGCAGGTACATTNCCTGCCACCTGCTCCACGCCGTTTGTTCCNCCGTCTCCGCCGATAATCGTAATCTTATCAATCTGTGCAAGCGGTTCTGCAATCTTTGATGCTATTTCAGGAAGCACTTTAATCATCATCTCTGCTACGGCTGCCTTNTTATACTTCGCATAAGCTTCTGCTTTCTTTTCCATAGCCTCTGCTTCTGCAAGACCCTTTGCCTGAATCGCNTCCGCTTCCGCAAGTCCCTTCGCTTTTACTGCGGCTGCCTCTGCCTCTCCATATGCNTTGACACCTTGCGCCTCTTGTTCTCTTGTGAAACGGTCTGCCTCCGCCTGAGCCTTTTTNGCNTCNGCNTCTCTCTGTGCCTCAAACTGCTGTGCTTCAGCCTGTTTCTGCCTCTGGTACANCGTTGCGTCTGCTTTCTGTTGAGCGGCNTATTTCTCTGCCTCTGCCTGTTTCTTTACCTCNGCTTCAAGCGCACGTTCCTTTACCGCNACCTCGTTCTGCTTTAATTCAATCTCGCGCTCCTGCCTTGCGATATCAGCATTTGCCGTGGTAATCTCNATTGTCTTACGCTGCTCTTCTTTCTGAATTTCATAAGCGGCATCCGCCATAGCTCGCTTTGTGTCCGCTTCCATCTGTAATTCCGATTTCTTGATTGCAAGTTCATTTTGCTTTTTCGCAATCTCTGTCTGCGCTGCTACTGCNGCATCATTTGACTCTTTATCCGCTGCNGCCTGCGCAACCTTNATATCTCTCTCNCTCTCTGCCCTTGCGATTGCTGCTGCCTTCTTAATCTTGACAATATTGTCAATACCAAGGTTCTCAATCACATCATTGCCATCNACAAANTTCTGCACATTNAAGCTGATAACATCAAGTCCCATTGCCGCAAGATCCGGTTCTGCGTTTTCTTTTACCAGCTCCGCGAATTTCTGACGGTCGGAAACCATCTCCTCAAGACGCATGCGCCCTACNATTTCACGNACATTACCTTCCAGNACNTCACGAGCCACACTTGCTATGTACTCCGTATTNTTGTTCAGGAAATTTTCTGCGGCAAGCCTTAACTTATCCGGCTGGTTACTTATTTTAATATTAACCGTCGCNTCTACATTGATNTTGATGTAATCNGCTGTNGGAACNGCATTACTTGTCTTTACATCAATAGGAATCAGACGAAGATTCAATTTATCAAGCCTCTCAAAGAACGGAACACGGATACTGGCTTTTCCGATTACAACCTTTGATTTTGTTTTGATACCCGAAATAATAAATGCCATATCCGGCGGTGCTTTCACATAACCTAAACATAATAATATGATAATCAATACCACAACGACAGCGCCAACGATTAACCCCAACATACCTTTTTACCTCCATATTCTTTTGTTTTATTTTGTTCTTATAAAAAGTATATCACTTTACTGTCAGGCTGTCACTTCATTATTTTTTCCTTCATTTTTCGTATAGCCTGTGCTACAATAAGCTCAGGCTCGACAGCCAGAGATACACTTATAAAAAGGGATGGAAAAATAATGGAGAATGCAGTCATAACACAAAATGATAGAGGATGCCTTAACAGAAACCAGATAAAATATATCGTCATTATCGCTATGCTTATCGACCACATTGCATGGGGATTCGTGGATGCCATAAATCCGCTTCTTGGCGGAATGATGCATGTAATCGGGCGTCTCACAGGTCCGACAATGGCGTATTTTGTCGGTGAAGGATACCGCTATACAAGAAATGTCGGTAAATACCAGCAACGACTTGCTATCTTCGCCCTTATCTCATGGATTCCGTATGTGTGGTTTGAGTCCGGACGACTGCCATTCTATTTTGAACAGGGAAAACTTATGTTCACTCCCGCTCAAGGCGTTATTTTCACACTTTTTCTCGGTCTAACCGCAATCAGACTCTGGGAGAGTGAAAAAGTCGGAAAACCGCTTAAAATAACCGGTATCACACTACTCTGCATGCTTTCTATTATAGGCGACTGGGCTGTCATGGATGTGCTGGGCTGCCTGTTTGTTCACATATACCGGGATAAACCCAGAGCAAAGTGGACAGCTTTCACGCTTACATTCCTACTTCCGAATGTCCTTATCACAATACTGGCCGGTTTTGAAAATATGTGGTTCCAGCTCGGCGTGATTCTTGTTCCCATGATGCTGTATTTTCTCTATAACGGGCAGGGCGGCAGCAAAGCAAAGATACATAAATGGTTTTTCTATCTGTTTTATCCGGGGCATTTGATTGTGCTTGCACTGATTAGGTGGGTTATTCTTAAATAAATTACAGGCAGCATTAAAAACGACAAGAGACGTATGAAACTATTGCTTTTCATACGTCTTAACTTTGCTACTACTATTCTGTTTTTATATTACTGTATGATCTTTAAGCTGACCGACCGCCACATCTTTTCTCTGTATTAACATCAATTTTTCATCTCCTATGGTCGTAATTCCAAGCCATTGGCAATTATTCAAAGTATCCAGATTATATTCTATATAAGGGTCAATATCATGCCCTGTACTATCCGCAATTTCCTGATTCAGCGCAATATATCCCTTATCCGTATCGACCAGAATCTGTAAGGATACCGCATCCAAATTAATTTCTTCATCCTGCTCATCACTTTGTATTTTTCGCTGTGTTCCCCATCATACTCTGTACTATAGGGCTGCTGTAATTGTTTGTAAGAAATATTCTAGCGTAAAATCCGCATTATTGTCCGTGCAAAACAGACTTATATCATAGCTAAAAACAGGAAATCTATAAGATTTTCAAAACTCTACCGTTAGTAGGTGTTCATTTTATCTATCCGCAGTATAATAAATGTTGGAAAGCGAGGATTTTTGAAATATGGATCAAAAGAAAATAGGCAGTTTTATTGCTGCCCGAAGAAAAGCCAACGGTCTAACCCAAAGCCAACTGGCCGAAACGTTAGGAATAACGGACAAGGCAGTATCAAAATGGGAAACAGGAAAATCATTGCCTGATCCGTCTCTGTTTTGTCCACTGTGTGATCTGCTCCACATAACTTTGAATGAATTGCTTTCAGGTGAATTCATATCCGACGCAAACCTGAAAGAGAAATCTAATCAAATACTACTTGAAGTTGTGACAAGCTGGCTTGGTAAAGATCAGTGGGAAAATAAGACAGATGCCCATGTTCCGACTGTCCTGAAGATAAAAAATATCAGAAAGGTATATGAAACTGAAAGTACCACAACTGAAGCCGTTAAAGATGTCAGCTTTGAAATCGCCAAAGGGAGCTTTGTAGGTATCATGGGTGCGTCAGGATCAGGAAAAACTACCTTACTGAATATGATTGCAACTATAGATAAAGCCACCTGTGGCCAGATAGAAATTGACGGGTATGACATTGCAGCGTTATCTGAAAATGATCTGGCATCTTTTCGCCGGGAGCATTTAGGTTTCGTCTTTCAGGAATACAATTTATTAGACACTTTGACAGTCTATGAGAATATCGCATTGGCGTTAACAATTAAACAGATACCAAAAGAGACCGTAAAACAGACAATTCTTGATCTGGCTGACAAATTAGGGATATCTGAGATCCTGAATAAGTTTCCCTATGAGATTTCGGGCGGCCAGCGGCAAAGATGTGCCTGTGTAAGAGCGATTGCTGCAAACCCCAGCCTTATTCTTGCAGACGAACCGACTGGGGCGTTGGATAGCCACTCCGCAGCACAATTACTGGAAACTTTCGTCATGCTCTGCCAAAAGTACACGGCTACCATTTTAATGGTAACACATGATGCCTTATCTGCGAGTTATTGTGATAAATTGTTGTTTATGCAGGATGGGGAGATCAAAGCATCACTGGAACGGGAACAGGAAAATAAACAGGAGTTTTTCACCAGAATTTTAGATACTATTGCAAAAATAACAGGAGGTGTTCACTATGTATCTTAAATTAGCGCTCCGCAACACAAAGCGTTCTCTACTTGACTATCTCCTGTATATTTCATCAATGGTTATGCTCACTTCTATTATTTTCCTTTCAAACTGTATTGCGAATTGGGGAAATATGCAGGCGGGCTTTCAGACAATAGCGTTACCTTTGCTGATTGTAATGATCATGGCGGTGCTGGTAAACTATATCAATCATTTTATCATCAAACAGCGGGCAAAAGAATTTGCCACTTATATGCTGCTCGGAATGGAAAAAGATAAGCTATCATTGGTATTCCTGTGTGAATTATCTGTAATAGGGCTGGTATGCTTTCTTCTGGGTGTGGTCTTAGGCACGGGGATTTTTACTATTTGCTGCCATACATTGCTGCAAGAAACCAGAAGTCACTCCATACTCCGAATTATATTGAAAAGTGTTTTGCAAACATTTGTTCATTTTTGTTTCGTAGAAATTTTGTCAATATTTTTTATGAAGCGCAAAATATATAAACTACAGATTGTGCAGCTTATGAGGGAAAAACAACGCAATCAGCCGCTGGGCGCAGGTAAGAAGTCTTTTTGGGGATGGATGCTTTTGATTAGCTTTTTCGGTTATCTGGCATTGCTGTTTGGTATTTCCTTTATGCCCGACAAGATAATGTCTGTCTCCGTCTCCCTTATTTCACTGCCAATGTTAGTATGCGTCTTCTCATTCTATAGATGGCTTTATGCTTTTATCGCACATTTACGTCTGTCACAGGCAGATGCTTTATATCAGGGCAATCGACTATACCAGATTGCTGAAATGACAAGCGGCAGGGAGACCAGCGCAAATTTAAATACCGTTTTCTGCATCTGCTTTATTTTTTCAGCAGCCGCCTTTGTGTATGGAACATTTCTGCTTAGCCCGGATATTTATATTTTTGAAAAAACAGAGCAACAATGGATGGGCTTCTTACAGGTCAGTATCTGTATTATTTTTTTAATCATATATTTCTCCGTCCTCTCTTTATTGCAGATCATTGATTTAAAGAAGGAGAACAGAAATATACGGCTATTGTTTCACATGGGTAAAAATCGTTCCGATATAAAAAAATTGTTTTGTATACAGATGCTTATCAAGCTGTTCATGCCAATACTAATGTCTTTTATTATACTTTGGACAGCTGCACCATTTGTCAATTATAAGATGAACTCTATATTACCCATACATAATCATCTTTTTAAAGCTATCGGCGGTTTTATGGTTTGCTTCTTTGCTCTGTATTTATGTTATTTTGGTGTGGTGTACATTATAAGCGCTAGATATATCAGATTTGGCACTAAATAATGAATGAGGAAAAGATTACCACGATAAAAAATCCCTTATATCAGTTTTTTGTATGCTTTCGTTTTTCTATATTTCCCCAAATCTTCTCTTTCTCTGTATGCCCTGATTTCATCTATATCAAACTCAACATAGTATATTGTTTCCTCAAGTTCATTTCCTACGAAAATGGCGTTATCAAGCGATATTCCTTCTTCTGTCCCTGTCAATTATCCACGCTGTATTTTTCGGATATTGCTTCCCGAATCAGTTTTATAGCTGTTATGGTATTCTGTTCAATATCCGGCGTAATCGTATCATACTGAATAAGTGCTACCTTCAATTTTTTCATAAAGCCCTCCTTAATGTTGACATGGCTACATTATACCATTACAAAGAAAGGTTCACCAGCTATCCCGATGACCCTTTCCAAATCAGTACTCATAAACCCTCGCCTCATAAGGCTTTAAAATTCCCCGTTTGGGATTTTTATAATTGCATATTACAAGACGTCCTTTCCTACCACGAAATTCCCTGATATTATGCCATATTAATTTATGCGGACTAAAAGAACATACAATGAGCAGGTGTTTATTTTTATAGCTTCTGCGATATACGAAAAGGCACTCGCTCGCCTTATAATATTCAGTATAATCACCCCAAAGCGCCACCTCGCTCTTTTTTCTGTATTTAAGACATCTGCGGTAAAAATTCAGGATACTTTGAGGGTCTTTTTCCTCGTCGGCAACATTGATTTTATAGTAATTTGGGTTTACATAAAACCACGGAGTTCCGGTGGTAAAACCTGCATTTTCTGAGGAATCCCACTGCATAGGGGTACGCGAAGAATCCCTGCTTGAAGAATGAATACGCGCAAGACGTTTTTCGACTGAGTCTTTTAAATGAAAACTATGATAATTATTTTTTGAGGACACATCTATATATTTGTCAATGGAATCCAATTGTATATTAGTCATACCTATTTCCTGTCCCTGATAGACAAAAGGTGTACCCTGTTGGAAAAGATAACATACTGCAAGCATAGTGCCGCTTTCCCTGTGATATTTCTCGCTTCCATACCGACTGATCACTCTCGGATGGTCGTGATTTTCAAGATACAAGGTGTTCCATGCCCTTCCGTTTAGCTCCTTCTGCCATTTGCGGAAAGCTCTCTTTAATCTTGTTAACTTAAAAGGGCGCTGGATATACTCTGTGAATAGACAGTCTGCCATCATATGATCAAAATGAAACATAAGGTCAAGCACCTTATTCTCACCATTCATATAAAGAAGCGCGGATTTTGTAGTAGTCATAGGACCTTCGCCCAATTGAAAACAATCGTACTCCTTGCACACCGCTCTAAACTCTGACAAATATTCATGAATATGAGGTCCGTCCTTGTAGTAAGGCATCCCGTTTGCTGCCGGAATGAAAGGCAGTCCATCCGGCAGATTTTTCACTTTAGAGATAAATGTGATAACATCCTCGCGGAAGCCGTCTACACCCATATCAAGCCAGAAGCGCATGATATCTTTGACTTCCTTGCGTACTTTAGGGTTATCCATATTCAAGTCAGGCTGTTTTTTGGCAAAGATGTGAAGGTAATACTGATCTCTTTCAGGACAGTATTCCCACGCCTTTCCCTCAAAAAGACTGTCCCAATTATTAGGAAGCCTGCCGTTTTTAGCATCCCTCCATATGTAATAGTCGCTGTAAGGATTATTGCGGCTCTTTCTGCTCTCGATAAACCACGGGTGCTCATCAGACGTATGGTTTATAACTAAATCCATGATTACTTTCATACCAAGCTCATGCGCTCTGTTAAGTACCTTCCGAAACTGTTCAAGGTCGCCATAGTCGGTATGAATATTTCTGTAATCTGATATATCATATCCAAAATCGGCATTGGGCGACGGATATAGCGGTGAAAACCAGATACCATCTACATTAAGCGATTTTATATACTCTAATTTTTCGTACACACCATACAGGTCACCAATGCCATCACCATTTCCATCATAAAAACTGCGAATCCAAATTTGGTAAAATGACATACTTTTATACCACTCATTTTTCATTAGTATACCTCCAATATACTTTTAAACAGTCAGTATATATTATTTTTTCACAATCTTGTGTATATCCAGATTTTCCTTTATACTCTCTTTTATCTGATCAAATTT
>JAAUZS010000070.1 GCA_014804495.1 Lachnospiraceae bacterium | reverse complement strand
TCAAATCGAGCTTAAAGATTATTCTGAATTTCTGGAATATATAACTGAATATATGCTTGGTAAAAACAGCTATAGGATTGATTTACTCATCATAAAAAAGCTGACGGATAAAATGATTTCTAAAAACATAGGACGTATTTTCAGGGCTTTTAATCTGCTTGAAATAAAAGGAATCGGTTCTTCTGTTAGTATTGATTCATATTATAAGACTATCGGATATGCGGGACTGCTTATTGCGCAGATGGGGAAAGCCAGACACGACTCTCATAGAAAACAATATTCAAGCCTTGATGTAAGCCTGACGCTTTTAAGCTGCCACTATCCGCGGAAGCTTATTAAGCATCTTCGTGTGGAAAGAAAATTAACTATTGAAAAAGTTTGTCCGGGAGTGTATTATATCAATAAAGAGACATTTAACATACAAATTATCGTTACAAGAGAACTCTTACCAGAAGATAATCTATACCTGAGTTGCCTCACTGACAAACTACAGGATACTGCTCTGGCAAACCGTCTTGCAGATGATTACAAATCACATCAGGAACAGGATATTTATATTAAATATATGAACCAAATAACCAATGCCAATAAAAAGAAGAAGGGAGAATCAGCTATGGTTTGTGAAGGAATATTAAATTTATGCGGTACAAGCTCTAAGGAAATCATTGAACGTACTAAGAAGGAGGAGGCTGAATATTATTTGCCTAAAATTAATCAGCTGACTTCACGGGTTGATGAATTATCTTCCCGGAATACATACTTGGAATCACTGTTAAAAAAGAACAATATTCCTTTTGATCTTAGGGCTCAATCTTAACGGCGGCTAATATTATGCAGTCGTTACAATATAATAAATAAAGTCATATAGTCAGGAAGATGCTTGCACGCTACATAACTTTTAAATTTTATTCAACACTTCCTTTCTTTCATTCGTCTTATATATGAAAGACATAAGACACGTTTTGTACTCTAATATTGAAAATACGGAGGAACTATAATGAAATCCAAGGAACTGAAAAAATACCCGCTCCAAATTGTCATGATGACCCTGACATTCATAATAAATATGTCGCTCCCACTGCTGTTCGGTTATCTGATAGATAATATCCTCATAAGCGGAAACTTTAACCTGCTGCTTAAGTGGTTTGCGGTTACTTTTTCGGTTACAGTAACAGGCATGATAATGAACTTTTTCTTTATACGTTATAATCCTGTTAAAATCGGAATACAGAACGCATTTAAGCTTCAGAAACAGTCGCTTAGGTGTGTTTTGAAGATGAGTCAGGCTCTTTATTCCAAGAAGGATAAGGGATATTACTTTAACATCTGTGAAAACAGCACCGGCTCCTACGGTGACCTGCATGAGGAAATGAATCTGAATATGGTCAGTAATCTGATATACATAGCGGCTATGCTGGCATTTATTACTTATGTCAATGCTGTCTTTGGAATATTTTTTGTAGTTTACGGAATCGTGCTGGTAATTATCTGCTTTAACGGTTCCAAACCGCTTTTTAATATGCAGAAGGATGTTTTGGCGGTTCAGGACGATTATATGATGGATATGCGTAATATTATTGAGAATAAGGTTTGCATAAACGCTCTGCATACAGAAGGATTTTTCAATGACAGATTTAATAAAAGTACGGTAAAATATGAAAAATATATTTTAAGATACCGTTTTTTTGAATACTTGTGTCATTATCTTCCCGACATAGCCAATCAGGTATGCAATGTGGCGTTTTTATTCATTGCCGCCATGCTTGTCATGAATGGAAAGATAACCGCAGGCGTTCTCGTGATGGGATATCAGTATATGGGATATTTTGCCACGCCTATCGCTACTGTATGCGCTATTGCGGTGCGGTATCGTTCTAACAGACCGCATATTGAGCGGGTGGACGAGCTGGAAGAGGAAGCAGAAATGGGTAAGGAGAATGAGGCTTTTAAGAATGAAGAAATCTCTGGAATAGAAGGACCACTGATTATGAAAGCGGAGAACTTCGATTTTTATAAAGGCTCAGAGGAAGAGGACTTTTTATATCATATTGATAAAATGGAACTGAAAAAGAATGGGTTGTATGTAATCAAGGGCGAAAACGGAAGCGGAAAGAGTATGCTGCTTAATCTGATGCTTGGAAATGTCAGTCCGGCGGATTCTAAGGGCAGCATATCGGTTGCAGGAGACATAGACGATACTGTCATGCTGACTTATCCGTTTTTTGCAGTAAATGGCAGTTTTACGGAGAATCTGTACGGCATTGAGGCAGATAATGAGCTTGCCGGGATGCTGCGGGTTGATTTTGATGACAAAGAAATTACGGGAAATCCTGTTAATCTGAGTTATGGACAGCAGCAGAAGCTCGCTCTGATGAGGGTATTTGGCTGTGATGCACCAATCCTTTTTCTGGATGAACCGCTATCCAATCTCGATACGGATACACAGGAAAAGGTGGTTCGTTACATAGCAGGGCTTAAAGGAAATAAAAGCATACTTGTGGTTATGCACAGCGATGAACTTGATGGAATCGCCGACGGCATAATTACTATACAGGATAAGCGGATGAGTATGGCTTAAATATAGGAATTCAGGAACAATCCCCGACATTCTGCATTTAATAATAAAAAGAGCAGAATGTCGGGGATTGTATGCTGTTTTCGGATTTTAAGAAGAAGGAAGTCATTAATTTGAAGAACTGCGAGAAGCTTGGCAGAGTAACGGATTTCGAGTTCGATGAATGTACCGGTCAGATTTTTAAGCTTATCATAGGCGGAGGTAATAAGCTCTGCGGTCTGCTTTGCAGCGAACCGGATTGTGTGATTTGTTATAAAGATATCAAACAGATTGGCCCGGATATTATTATAGTAGATATATGCAGGAAATAAATCAAGACTGTTGCCAATAAACTGCATATTTTGTATACTATACTGTAATAACATCAAAAGAAAAACAAGCGACGCGAAGCGGCATTTGTTTTTCATGGACAGGTGAGAATATGCACAGTATTTTATTGGGACTGCAGATTGCGGCAGTCTTTAGTTCTTTTATAATCATAGTAGCTATTGGACTAGAAAAGCCGTCTAAGACACAGCTGTTTCTATTACTTGCCAGTATAGCTTCATTTATAGATGGATTAGGCTATTGTTTCGAACTTGCGGCGGAAACGAAAGATGCGGCGATACTGGCAATTAAAATAGAGTATTTGGGCTTAGTGTTTATGATTCCGTTTTTGGTCATGTTCATGGCGAGATGCTGCCACCATGACATACATAATGTAGTAAAGATATTTTTCCTGATGTTTGCGGGATTTATTTTTGCGCTTGTGGTCACTGTTGAGAAGCAACCCTTTTTTTACAGCAGTTATTATTTTGACGCAGAAGCAGAACTTCCGCATATCGTCAGCGTAAAGACGCCGATTTACTATATTTTCCTTGCATATAATGCATTGCTTATGGTAGTACAGGTCGTTATGGCGGTAAAATATTATCATGATAATAAGGAAAGGGACGGAAAGGGAGTACTGCTTGTAGGGTTGGCATTTTTGCTTCCTATTGCGGCAGTTGTAACTATTATAGCATTTTTCGGAGTACCGTATGGATACGACCCTGTACCGATCAGCCAGCAGCTGGCGAGCATATGGATTTTTATTATGGTTGTACGCAATCGTATCTTTGATTCCGAACAGATGGCGAAAGATGACATCATTGTCAGTATTAAGGAGGGCTATTGTGTCGTTGACCTGAATAAGAGAATGCTTTTTAAAAATGAAATTGCAGATAGTATGTTTCCTGAGCTTATGGAGGAGGAAACGCTGGCGCAGACGGTAGACATGCTTTTTTCCAACGATAAGGAGACTCTTACCGTCGGGGAAAAGAAGATTTTCATTAATTTACAGCCTTTTTATGACAGAGGCAGATTAAAGGGATATACGGTCTGGATGCACGACAAAACGGATGATTACACGTATACGCAGAAGCTTATAGAACTGAAGGAACAGGCGGAGAGCGCCAATCGTGCCAAATCGGTATTCCTTGCCAATATGTCACATGAAATCAGAACGCCGATGAATGCAATTCTGGGAATGTCGGATTTGATATTGAGGGAGAATCTGTCGGAAGAGGCACGGGACAATGCGGTAAATATACAAAGCGCAGGAAAGACTCTTTTAAGCATAATTAATGACATTCTGGATTTTTCCAAAATAGAAACAGGAAAAATGGAGATAACGCCGGTTAACTACCGTGTTGCCGATGTGATTCATAATATAGAAAGCATGATGTCTGTAAGGGTAAAAGAGCGGCATCTTAAGCTGCTTATTGAAGTGCAGGANAGTACTCCTTCNGAACTTTGCGGAGATGAAATGCGAATCAGGCAGGTTTTAATCAATCTGCTCAATAACGCAGTGAAATTTACGGCGGAAGGNTATGTGAAACTGCGCGTATGGGGCGAAACTANGGATGGACGGTTCAGATTGTATGCCGCTGTGGAGGATTCCGGCTGTGGAATCAAGGAAGAGAATCTGTCACACATTTTTAACAGCTACGAGAGGGTAGACCTTGTGAGAAACCGTACCATAGAGGGAACCGGTCTNGGTCTTGCAATCAGNAAAAGGCTGGTGGAAAATATGGGCGGTTTGATTTCNGTAGAGAGTANATACGGAAAAGGAAGCACCTTTACATTTTACGTCGTTCAGGACATTGTAAATGCGGAGCCCATAGGTCCGTGGGAAAAGACCGGAATACACAAGAAGCGCGAGACGGCAGGNGAACGTTTNAAGGCGCCGGAGGCACAGGTTCTGGTTGTGGATGATACCAAGATAAATNTAAAAGTTGCAGTCGGGTTATTAAAGACATTGGAGATTGTGGCNGANACGGCNTTAAGCGGTGNNGAGTGCCTGNAAAAAATAAAAGAGAAAAAGTACGATATCATTTTTATGGACCATATGATGCCGGAAATGGACGGAATTGAAACAACTAAGAAGATACGGGAGATGGAAGACGACTATTATAAAAACGTGCCGGTCATCGCCCTGNCGGCAAATGCNGTGAACGGAGCCANGGAGATGTTTCTNGGTTCAGGTTTTCAGGGNTTTGTNTCCAAACCGATTGATATGGATGAGCTGTGTGGATGTATTAAAGAATATGTACGGGATAAAGTTATTTTGTAGATTTCGCATAGTCTTTATATTTTCTCTTGTATACATAGCTAAACATGCTTTTGTCGTTGCCATGNCAGAAAATGAAATTTNANTAAATTAGTTGACATAAAAATTTATATATGGGATAATACTTCTATACTAAATACTATATAAGCAGGGGGTTATCCGAATGAAGTGTCCATATTGTGGTCATGAGAATACAAGGGTTATCGACAGCAGACCGGCTGAAGATAATAATTCGATTAGAAGAAGGCGTGTGTGCGACGAGTGCGATAAGCGTTTTACGACATATGAAAAGATTGAGACGATTCCTCTCATTGTTATTAAGAAGGACAANAACAGGGAGACATACGACAGATCCAAGATTGAGGCNGGCGTACTNCGNGCATGCCATAAAAGACCAATCAGCGCTAACAGNATCAATCAGCTTATAGANGAAGTTGAGACAGAAATTTTCGCTATGGAAGAGAAGGAAATTTCAAGCCAGGTAATCGGTGAACTGGTTATGAATAANCTGAAGGANTTAGAGGCGGTTGCCTATGTCAGATTTGCTTCTGTAAACCGTGAATTTAAGGATGTTAATACNTTTATGGAAGAGTTGGAAAAATTCCTGAATACCTCAGAGAAGAAGTAAAGTGTGAAAAAATTTTTTCATACGNAAATTCGCAGGTTGTGGATGGAAGGAAGGTCTTGAAATGACTGATAAGGAAAAAGAAATCGTNGGCAGGGCCAGCGTGCCNATGAATATTGCTAATGCGCTTCGTCTATTTTTTATGACAATAGCNCTACTGCTNTTGCTGTTAATTTTTTTCGGCGGCAAATTCTTAGGCGGCGTGGCGTGGTATGAGACGTTTGTACAGCATTCATATACTTTTCTTTTCTGGGATATCATGCTTATGCTTATATGTACTATAGCCAGAATAATTTTTACGGCAAGATATAATCACATTGTTAAAAATNTGTAGAGACGGCAAGCCGGATGCGGAAGATGATATTTGGAAATATTACAGCGGAGTCCTTATGGGCTCCGTTAATTAATAAAAAGCCACAAGTATTGCAGGCTGTTGGCAGCATGGAGGATTATTATAATGTTTGAACGTTTTTATCCGGATGTGTATCTGGAATCAGCATATGATATCGATTACGAAGCNTTATACGGGCAGGGGTATCGTGGAATTATCTTCGATATTGACAATACGCTTGTTCCNCACGGCGCTCCGGCTGANGAAAGGAGTATTGCGCTCTTTAACAGGCTGCGGAGTATCGGATATGAAAGCATGCTGNTATCCAACAACAAGGAGCCGCGNGTCAGGACATTTAACGATAAGGTACATTCGCGCTACATCTATAAGGCAAATAAACCCTTTCCGGAAAGCTATTTNAAAGCNATGGANCAGATGGGTACTACGCCCGAAACCACGTTGTTTGTAGGNGANCAGCTTTTTACGGATGTGTGGGGNGCCAAAAAAGCNGGAATCAAGACNTATCTTACCAANCCGATTCACCCGAAGGAAGAAATACAGATTGTATTNAAGCGGTATCTGGAAANAATCGTGTTGTTTTTTTATAAAAGAAAGTGCGCATCGGAAAAACAGGATGAGATTTAAAGCAGCATTTAGAATTGTAAATATTTGTATATAAAGCGGTATATAAAATGGAGATAAAGATAAAAGAAAACAGATTCAGGAAGACAANGGGAACAGGCAGNGCNTTTNTGCTGTTTATGATTCTGCTGTTCCTGATANCGAATCTTACTGCNTGCGGCAGCAATGATACAGAAAATGTGACGGATAAAGCAGGTTCGGCAGAAGTATCAGAGATANCAGGGGATACGGCTCAGGACGCGGATTCCGATACAGCAGATGAAATAACATCCGCACCTGAAACACCGGAAGAGATAACACTTGTCCCCGANACCTACGAAGANTATATGAAACTGGCAGCAGNCGGTTATGAAAATGAAGATTGGGAGATTGCNNNTGACTGTTATCAGGCTGCAAAAGAACTGGACGGGAGCAGNGNNGAAGTCTACNGAGGGCTGTCGGATACATATTTACAGATGGGTGATGTNATTNAGGCGCTTGNNGTATTGGATGANGGCATTGANAAACTTAGTATTGCGGAGCAGGGTATAGACGAGGAGAATNTTGACCGNNTTNGTCAAAGGAAAGANTATATNCTTNCANGAACAGTGGCAATAAGGAAGAAGTATACGGAAAACGAATATGATGATGAGGGGANTATTNTCTCAAGCAGNGTATTGGAATATGATGAAAACGGAAATGAAATAAAGGATATATACAGTAAAGAGGGAGAAATCANNAGGAGTNCGGAACATCAGTATGANGCNGACGGTAANNTNATNGAGTATAAANATATANNTTACCNAAGCGGCGGNAANAGTTATTCTTCNCGNCAGACGTGGNCATATGATGAAAATGGCAATGAAATAGAATATGTAAGTTATGANGAANACGGAAATATTGAAAAGCATACAAAAAGTGAATATGATGNTGACGGAAACAGTATAAGTTATACCNAGTATGATGAAAATGATNAAATTACAGAGNGGACAGAAACNACATATGATGAAAACGGA
>JAAUZS010000069.1 GCA_014804495.1 Lachnospiraceae bacterium | reverse complement strand
GAATATCCACGACATAAATAAATTCAGGATTGCCTAAACAAACTATTACCACAAGCACAACAGAATAAGTAGTATAGCATCAGCGTGTATAGCAAATTCAGCTGAAACGGAGAACGCAGAATGGAAGATAAAGAAGAACCTTTGTATTTTTTATAGGTTCCGCCCTTGATATTGTACGGTTACAACATAGACAATTTTATTAATTTCATCAATTCGGAAAATGACGATATAGTTGTCGATTAGCAACTGCCGATAACCTTTTCCGGCATATCTGCCTTCGTTACGGTCTTGGTGGGACTGTGGAAAAGTGTCTAAATTCAAAATAGCCTTTTTAATTCTGTCAACCTGCCCTTTTGCATTTTCAGGAGCCGATTTTTCACTTGCAATGTATTCGTAAATGCTGTCTAATTCGCGTATTGCTTTAGGGTTGATTTTTACCTTGTATTTATCCAAAATGTTTTTTCTCCAGTTCTGCAAAAACTACATCTGCGTCTACAGCTTCCGCTCCATTTAATACTTCTTGTTCTGATTCATAAATAGCTTGGTCGATGCGGTTGATTTTTGCGAATTTATCATACAATTCACTACTCATTACGACTAAGTCGCTATATCCGTTTTTGGTAATAAAAATAGGCTCCTGTACCTTGTGGGCAATGTTTGAAATCTCGTTTGTATTGCGTAAATCTTTTATTGGCATTATAAGAGGCATGATATTTCACTCCTTTCATCGGCATAATTATAGCATAATTATGTGCTGAAAACAATACATGCATACGATATAATTAGTGGAAGTTTTAGGAAGAACAAAATCATTCCTCATGGCAAGGAGAAAAAGAGCGTTGAAAGAAAAAACAATAGAAGAATTAATAACCGAATTAATGAAAACATGCAGTTTAGGAAATGTTATTTCCCCGATTACGCCCGTATCAGGCGGTTTTATGCATAGAATGTACAAAGTGACAACGGATTGCGGAATATATGCAGTTAAGCACTTAAATCCGGAAATTATGAGTAGAAGCGGTGTGTTTGAAAACTTTGAGCGGGCAGAAAAAATCGAACATATTTTGGAAAATGAAGACATTCCTATTATACCTTCCATAACCGTAAACGGTCAAAAAATGCAAAAAGCAGAATGTCACTATTTTTATATATTCAGTTGGCAGGAAGGGCACATAACTGATTGGAATAACATTTCAAATGATGAGTGTAAAATGGCCGGAAATATTCTTGGAAAGATTCATGCAATTAATCCTAAGAATGTTTCGCATCAGGAGCCTGAATTAAGTAACATTAATTGGCGCGAGTATATTCGTAAGGCGAACGAAGAAAAAAGCGAGATTGCGTCTCTTTTGGCAGACAATGAGAAGCTTCTGATTTATGCCGAGAAAGAGCTGAATAAGGCGAGGACTTCTTTACCCGATATAATTTGTGTATCTGACGAAGATATGGACCCTAAAAACATTATGTGGGATAACGGTAATCCATGGGTAATAGATTTAGAATGTCTTGACTACGGTAATCCCATATCGCATGCACTGCAACTGGCGCTTCAATGGTCAGGAATTACAACCTGCGATATGGATATTGACAAGATGGTTGCTTTTTTCGATGGTTATCTGGAAGCGTATGATAATTGTTTTCGCGCATACAGCGGTGTATTCGGGCTTGCATATACTTGGGTAGAATGGTTAGAGTATAATATTAAAAGAGCGCTTGGGGCATGTATTGATGAAGCAGAAAGACAGATGGGAATTTCCGAGGTGAGAAACACGGTCGAGAGGATAAAATATATCCATAAGATTGAAAGAGAAATCAAAGACGCTTTAGATTCCCGATTACATCAGATTGAGGCTGCCAGATATGATAATCATGATGAGCGGATATGTTATTATGAACTTTTACTAGAAAATGATATCACAGAAGTGCCGCAGTATGATCTTCCTGAAGGATACAGGTTTGTACCATATGCTGACAATGACAGAGATGTGTGGATTGATATCGAGATGTCCGCCAAAGAGTTTAGTAGTTATGAAGAAGGATTAGAGGCTTGGAACCGTTATTATGCAGAAAAGCTTGATGAGCTTCCGAACAGAATGTTTTTTATAGAAACAAATGAAGGTGAGAAAGTAGCTACAGCTACAGCATTTTATAATATTTATGGGCGTGATAAATCCGGTGACGGTTGGCTTCACTGGGTGGCTGTTAAGCGGGAATATCAAGGAAAGGGACTGTCAAAACCTTTGATAACATATGTCCTGCGAGTGATGAATAAATTAGGGCATACGCATGCAAAAATTCCGACCCAGACTAATACCTGGCTGGCATGCAAAGTATACATGGATTTAGGTTTTTCACCGCTTGAAAAGAATATTGAACATAATTACGAAGGCTGGAAGATTATAAAGGCTTTGACAGGGCATAGTGCGCTTCAGAAACTTTAGGGTGGAAGAGATTGCCGGACTTCGCATGTACTGTCTGTCATATCAAGCTGGATATTTTACAACTCTATCCAATACCTTTGTGTAATCTTATTGTTATACGGGACTTCATTTTCCAGTACAGCTCCATTTTTCTTCATAGTCGCGATGGAGGCGATTTTATCATTGTCAACGGTTAATAATACTCTGGTAAGCCCTATCTTTTTGGCTTCAATTAGTGCAAGGCGCAACATTTCAGCAGCGTACCCTTTTCGACGTTCTGACTTACGGACACAATAACCAATGTGTCCTAAATACATGAGCATTTCTTCAGTCAGGTCATATCTTACATTAATCATACCGATAAGTTTTTCATCTGCCCGTCTGATAGCCATATATTCATAAGAAGGTGGTCTTCCGGCTTCTACAGTTTCTTTTTTCTCATTTTTTCTGACTTTGGATAACCATGATTCAAAATCGTCCATCATATGTAATCGTTCGGTTCCGTATGCGATTTCATTGTTATTCAAAAATTCCGTGCGGAAATCCATTATTTTTTCTTTAAAATCCTCACAAGGTTGTGTAAGATATATCTCTGAATTGCTATTGCACATAGTGTTTAACTCTTGCTTTTTATATTGTGAAATATGATCATTTCCTTTTATTACAAACCCTAACAGGAAACCTATACAAAACCCAAAAAGATGAAATAGCAATGTACTTATTCCTAATAAATTTGATAAAACAAAGTAAAATAAAAGAAAATAAATTCCCTTTTGTAATTTATATTCATTCCATAAATCCCTTTTTCGGATTAACCAATTGACAAGAATTCCCAAGCAAGCAAAAATTGCCGGAGAGGCCCCGTAGTTAAAACTATTTGGATAGAAAATCAAAATTGCAGTGCCCGCAATAATTAATCCTATATGATATACGAATATAAATCGTATGATACCTATCTTTTCTTCAAGGTATTGCCCAACATACCATAATCCTAACGCATTAGCTGCTAAATGCCATATTGCAGTTTGAGTGTATCCATATGTAATAAGTCGATATAACTGAAAATCCTTAAAAACAGTAGTGTATGATTCTCCAAGATAATCAACTATGTTGCCGCCTCCGGATAATAAAATCCACAATAAATTATAATCTCTTGATAAGATTAAATTGGTTATGAAAATAATGCACATTATGATAATTGCTATTTGGCTAAACTTATATGCCTTAGCTACTGTTTTCATTATATTCATGTCCCTTCAAGAAATAGAGTAAGATTTATATACATAAATTGTACTATATTTCCGCTATATTCTCAATCAGACCCGCTCGGTTTTTCTGAATGTCACANACNTTCTTTCCTGTTGCTGATTTTTTGCAGCAATGATATAATTTTTAATATGGAAGAGNAAAATATGGAACTGATTAATAGAAAAATAAAAGACGTNGCNGAAACATTATGTGAAGATTGGGCNGGATGTGATCGGTTTAGCGGNGTATGNATGGTAAAATGCAAGGGNCATACNGTNTTTNCGGGGGCGTATGGTTTTGCAAACCGGGCATTTAAAATACCCAATAAAATNGACACAAAATTTGATACGGCGTCTATTACGAAGGTGTTTACGGCAGCNGCTGTTCTGCAGCTGGTGCAGGAGAAAAAACTGAAACTGTCAGATTATATAACGCAAATTATTGACTTGGAAGGAACTGAAATTTCTCCTAATGTTACGATCGAGCAATTATTGAATCATACGTCCGGGATTCATGATGATGCAGAAGAGGAGGCGGGGGAACAATATTCCGAGCTTTTTGTTNCATCGCCTAANTATGCAATTAAGGAATGCAGAGATTTTTTGAAAAATTTTGCTTATAAGAAGCCTAATTTTGAACCGGGTTCGGATGTCCGGTATTGTAACTGTTCCTTTGTTTTGCTGGGGCTTGCAATAGAAAAAATCACAGGCAAAAACTATCGGGAATACGTGACAGAAAATGTGTTTCGTAGAGCGGGAATGAGAAATACCGCTTTTTTATCAATGGANNATGTCAATGAAAATACGGCNGAAGGTTATTTGAATTTGTACAACGAAGACGGCAAGGTGATTGGATATAAGAAAAATATTTACTGTTTTCCGCCTATGGGAACGCCGGACGGAGGGGCGTATACAACAGCGGAAGATATGAATCTATTTTTAACCGCNATACAAAAGAATATCNTGCTGGATGATANTCATGCAAAACTNCTTCTTACNGNNCACTGCCCNTATACGCNGGAAAAAGAATGGTGGGGGATTCCCGGATTATATGAANGAAACGGNTATGCATTTGAGTTTCTTTTCCTNCCGGATANTANAGAGCCTTTCTGCNTCTATAAAGACGGGCAGAATGACGGCGTTGCCGCCAGATTTAACTATTATCCGAANGAAGACATATCGNTGACGATCTTGTCGAATCAGGATTGCGACGTTTGGGANATGACAAAACAGATACAGANGGAAATATATAATTTGTGTTATTTANATTGATTGGAGNAGAAGAAAGGATTCAAATGGAATCCTTTTTAACTTCAATTAATGCAATACGCAACATTTCAGCGNCATAATATTTCACCTTTTACTTGAAATAAANTGNTCCAAATTAATNTCACGATTATANTTTANAGNCGCTTTTTTATCTTTACTAAGAATNATATCATTNAAATNCAAATTATTTACAGCNGCAATTGCNACAACATAATGGATTACATCTGCCAGTTCATTACCTANTTGNATATCTAAATCTTCNGAATNTGCTTTCTTTCTCCCATTGCGTTTATTAAGGATTTCCGCTGTTTCNCCAATTTCTTCAACTAATTTCATAAATAGGCTCTGGTCGTCTACCTTATTTGCATAGAGTTTGGATAAATACGATTCCAATTCTTCAATAGTAACTTTCATTCTTATTGCTCCTGATATTATTTTGATTTTCTAAATTTTTCTTCATCCAAATATGAGGGCAGCCTTCAACCTCATCTATATCTCCAAATTCAGNGAACCCTAANNTNNGATAAAAAGCGGATGACCTACATTGNGCGTGTAANGCTAAACATTTTCCNCCATTTTTCTCAACATACTTTTCCGCTTCTTTGACTATANCAGAACCTATATTTTTCCCGCGATATTCTTTGATAACTGCAAGTCTGCCNAANACATATGTATTCATCNCNGCATCCCAAAATATGCGGCAAGTNCCNANNGGNATTTTATTCTCGTNAAACATNACAATATGTGCAGCTGTTTCATCTATATCNTCATATTCNTCATGAAATCCCTGCTCATCTACAAATACTTTCTGCCTGATTTCTTTTGCNTATTCGGGAATACCNTNATATATCACTGTTTCCATTNCNAANTTATCCTCCTAAAGAACGGTTTCNCNTGGTTTGGNTATAAAACAGCGCCGATTNCTNAAANNTGAATCTCGGCGCTGTTATTAATATACAACTTTGCATTGCGATGACANATGTGTCANATGCCTGATTCGTCTGTGCTGACGACGAATTTTANCCCATCGTCACCACAACATCATACNTCTCTTTGCCAGCAACATAAGGAATAACGCAGCCTTCNACATTNTGACCGTCAACAGTGATGGATTTGATTCCTTTTTCCACATTATCAGGNTTAACTACCTTGATATTGTANGTNCCTTCGCGGAATTTTCTGGTCAGTTCGAAATCGCCNAATCCNTTAGGNACGCAAGGATTGATGCTGAGTCCNNTATGTGTAGGATATACGCCCAGNATGTACTGTGAAACATTTACAAATGTCCATGCAGCAGTACCGGTCAGCCAGCTGTTCTTAGCNTCGCCGTGGAACTTAGCNTCTGCGCCTGCAACCATCTGTGAATATACATAAGGCTCTGTTCTGTGAATCTCNCTNATTTCTTCTACATAAGCAGGGCAGGTCTTCTGATAGATNTCAAAAGCTCTGTCGCCNCNNCCGATTACGGTNTCAGCTATGGATACCCATGGNTTGTTATGGCAGAAGATACCNGCATTCTCTTTATANCCCGGNGGATANGAAGAAANCTCNCCNAGCTCNANNTGATANNTGGTNTANGCAGGCTGTAANATCATAACGCCGTACTTTGTATCCAGTTTTTCTTTTACGGAATCCANAGCTTTCTTTGCATGTCCTTCCTCTACNCCGATTCCTGCAAGTACGCAGAAGCCNTGNGGCTCNATGTAAATCTGNCCTTCNTCGCATTCTTTGGAACCNATTTTATGNCTGTATGCNTCATAAGCACGTACNAACCAGTCGCCGTCCCAGCCGTCNTTTAAGACAGCGTCATACATTTTCTTNACTTCGTCCCTTGCTCTGTCAGCTTCAGCCTGATCGTTCATAAGCTCGCATAACTGAGCATATTCTTCACCGTATTTTACAAACATACCGGCAATGAATACGGATTCTGCAACAGGTCCCTCTGAAGGTCCGAATGTCTGGAAAGANTCNCCCGGATGCTCGGAGAAGCAGTTCAGGTTCAGACAGTCGTTCCAATCNGCNCGNCCGATAAGCGGNAGATTGTGAGGTCCTTTATGTGTTACGATATAATCAAATGAGCGTTTCAAATGGTTCATTAAAGGCTTAGCCAGTGACATATCATTATCAAAAGGNACATTCTCTGTCAAAATAGAGGTATCACCGGTTTCACGNACATATGCGGAAGTACCTGCAATCAGCCACANCGGGTCATCNTTGAAACCGCTNCCGATATCGGAGTTGCCTTTCTTGGTAAGAGGCTGNTACTGATGATATGCGCTNCCGTCCTGGAACTGAGTGGAAGCTATATCAATGATTCTCTGCCTTGCCCTGTCCGGAATAAGATGTACGAAACCGAGCAGATCCTGACATGAATCCCTAAAGCCCATACCGCGGCCGATTCCTGACTCNTAATATGAAGCGGAACGCGACATATTGAAGGTAACCATACACTGATACTGATTCCAGATATTTACCATGCGGTCAACCTTATCGTTGGAAGATTTTACGCTGTATTTGGAAAGAAGAGCTTTCCAGTAATCATTAAGTTCTGCAAAAGCCTTGTCCACNTCAGCGTCGGTCTGATATTTTGCAAGCATGGCGTCTGCCGGTTTCTTATTAATGATGCCGGGAGCTTCCCATTTNTCATTCTCAGGATTCTCTATGTAACCAAGTACGAATACGAATGATTTGGTCTCACCCGGAGCCAGTTTAACGTTGATTTGGTGGGAAGCGATTGGTGACCATCCGCTTGCCATGGAACCNGTGCATTTNCCGTTCTCNACAGCCTCNGGATTGGCTGCGCCGCGATAAGCGCCTAAGAAAGCGTCACGGCTTGTATCGAAACCGTCTACCTGAGTGTTAACGGAATAAACAGCATAATGGTTTCTGCGCTCCCTGTACTCTGTCTTATGATAAATAGTGGAGCCTATTACTTCCACTTCTCCGGTGCTTAGATTTCTCTGGAAGTTTCTGGAATCATCATCTGCATTCCACAGNCACCATTCAACATATGAGAATANNGAAACATTCTTTTCCGAATTGCCTTTATTGGTCAGTTTTACCTGACTGATTTCNCAGTTATCATTCATCGGAACGAATGTTAATACNGAAGCTTCAAGATTATTTTTGGAACCGTTGAAGCGGCTGTANCCGATTCCGTGACGGCATTCATAGCTGTCCAGTTCAGTCTGNGTCGGNTTCCAACCGGGATTCCAAATGCTGTCGCCGTCTTTTACGTAGAAATATTTACCGTTAATGTCATTGGGTACGTCATTATAGCGGTAACGGGTCATACGCAGCAGCTTGGCATCTTTATAGAAAGTATAGCCGCCGCAGGTATTGGAAATAAGGGTAAAAAATTCGTTGCANCCTAAATAGTTAATCCAGGGCAACGGAGTCTTGGGTGTGGTGATGACATATTCACGATTGGCGTCATCAAAATAACCAAATTTCATATTGAGTAATCCTCCTATACATTATATATTTATAAATTTTTCNTTNNTAAAATANATAAGAAAATTATATCGAAAAAATCATGTAATTGCAATATGAATCGTAAGGAGTTTGACAAGCTTAAATGATACTTTTTCNGGTACTAATTAATAGAAATTTAAGAATGCTGTCATGGTAAAATGAAAAATATTATGATAAAATGTGGATAGTACAAGAAAACATCGCGAATATAAAGTAAGGTATGAANATGGATAAAAGAGAATTTATGGAAAAACTGCAACGTGCCCTTGCCGGCGGATTAAACAGCGCTCAGGTGGCGGATAATATGCGGTACTATCAGGATTATATNGAATCCGAGATAAGNAAAGGCAGGTCAGAAGCGGANGTGCTTGCGCAGTTGGGAGANCCGAGATTNCTGGCTAAGAGTATCATAGAAGCGAATAAGCGCGGCGGAGAAAGCTATGGCTCTAACAGAGAGTATGATGAGGAAGTGGCAGACAATTCTGCATCAGGAAAAAAGGTCAGAAACTTTGATTATGGTTTTCAGTTACCCGGCTGGCTTGCAATGCTGATTGCGACAGTTCTGGTGCTAATTGTGATTGGTATTGTGACTTCACTGCTTTCTATATTTTTACCGGTTATTATCGTAGCGCTTATAGGTATTTTGATAGTGAAACTTATTCAAAATGCGTTTAAAGGATTTAAATAACAAAAAATAGTACTAAAGTACTATATCTGGCATGAATACTTTCTGACTAATACTGCAATACTATTTCTGTAACAAAAATCAATCAGGAGGTATACACGATGTCTAAGAATGATTATAACCAGAACAATGAAAAACAGCAGAACAAGTCTAACAACTGCAACGATCAGAATTCTCAGAACAACCAGAAGAATAATTCTAAGAACAGCTCCAGCAGCAATGCTCAGGACAATCAGAAGAATAACAACTTCTAACAATAAAAGCGGCATAGTCATTTGGCTGTGCCGTTTTTTTTGTGCGTATATTTTTGCTTTTTATGTCTATATCATGAATATGATATTTTTGTCATGAATATGATTTTTCTTTATATGGTTTTAAAGTAACATTTATATACTGCAAAAAAGATGCAGCAAATAAGTGAAAAGATTTGATTNTTAAGGAGGAGAATGGATATGCAGTATGGTTATTTTGATGACGAAAAGCGGGAATATGTGATTACCAGACCCGATACTCCGGCTCCATGGGCTAATTACCTNGGTTCCCCTGAGTATGGCGCAATTATTTCCAATAATGCGGGCGGATACAGTTTTGCGAAATCCGGAGCTAACGGAAGGATTTTAAGGTATGTTTTTAACTCTTTCGACCAGCCGGGACGATACATATATATCCGCGATAACGATAGTAGTGATTATTGGTCTGCTTCNTGGCAGCCTGTTGGAAAGGATCTTGAATCCTATAAGAGTGAATGCTGCCACGGTACGGCATATACCAAAATTAAAGCAGACTATAGCGATATCCATTCTGAGGCATTATATTATGTTCCGCTTGATGAGACATATGAAGTCTGGAACCTTAGCGTGACGAATAAGTCAGATAAGGCAAGAAACCTGACTGTTACGGGTTATGCGGAATTTACTAATGAAAATAATTATGAGCAGGACCAGGTAAACCTGCAGTATACTCAGTTCATCACTGCTACAGCTTTCCGCGGCAACAGAATCCGACAGACTATTAACGGTAATCTGGAGGAAGTTGAGAAAGGACATGAAGTAGGTCATGGCAANAGAATGACCGAAAGATTTTTCGGAATGGCAGGGGCAGAGGTTTCATCCTACTGCGGNGATAAGGAAAAATTCATAGGACGCTATCATGGATANGGCAATCCTGACGGAGTAGTNAANGGAAAACTNGATGGAACNCTTAATTATAATGTAAATGGNTGTGGAGCGCTTGCCACAGTAGTTACCCTTGCACCGGGCGAGACGAAGAGTCTGGCATTTGTNNTNGGTATGAAGAGCGATGCAGAAGCTGAAAGTATTCTGAAACGCTATGNTGAACCTAAAGAGACCTGTGAAAAAGAACTTGAGAAGCTGATAGCGTACTGGCATGGAAAACTTTCACATTTTCAGGTTAAAACTCCAAGTAAAGAGTTCAACACAATGATTAATACATGGAATGCATTTAACTGCTTTATGACCTTCATCTGGTCACGTGCAGCATCCCTTATTTATTGCGGNNTNAGAAACGGNTACGGATACCGTGATACCGTACAGGACATTCAGGGNATNATTCATNTNGCTCCTGAAATGGCAGTTGATAAGATTCGTTTCATGCTGTCTGCACAGGTTGATAACGGCGGCGGACTTCCGCTTGTTAAGTACACACATAATCCGGGACATGAGAATACGCCGGATGATCCTTCTTATGTNCAGGAAACGGGACATCCCGCATACCGTGCNGATGATGCGTTGTGGCTGTTCCCTACGGTATATAAATATATTGCAGAGTCAGGAAATCTTGCNTTTATAGATGAAGTGATTCCTTTTGCCAATAAGGATGAAGGTACNGTATATGAGCATTTAAAACGTGCTATCGATTTTTCNATGAANCATCTNGGACCGCATGGAATGCCTGCCGGTCTGTACGCNGACTGGAANGACTGCTTNAGACTCGGTAAGNANGGAGAATCTACNTTCGTNGCATTGCAGTTCTACCTTGCNATGACTATATTAAAAGAGTTTGCNGANCATAAAGGCGATAANGAATANATNAAGTATCTNGANGAAAGCCAGGAGAANCTTGGAAAGATNATAGGAGATNTNTGCTGGAANGANGACAGATTTATCCGTGGCTTTATGGANTCCGGCGACGTAATCGGAAAGCGNACNGACCCNGAAGCAAATATNTGGCTNAATCCGCAGAGCTGGTCNGTTATNAGNGGNTTTGCTTCGGANGANCAGGCNGANGCCGCANTGAATACNGTATANGAGAGACTNAATACCGAATACGGTTTAGTTCTTATGGACCCTCCGTATCACAAATATCCGTTTGAAGGNGCGCTTGCTGCAATCTTTAATGAAGGGACCAAAGAGAACGGNGGTATTTTCTCACAGTCNCANGGNTGGATAATTNTGGCAGAAGCGCTGAGAGGACATGGNGAACGTGCATTTAAATACTTTATGGAAAATGTACCGGCAGGACAGAACGACAGAGCAGAAATCCGTAAATTGGAGCCGTATTGCTACGGACAGTTTACAGAAGGCAAAGACAGCCCGAATTTCGGACGTTCACATGTACATTGGCTTACGGGAACAGCGTCNACNGTTATGGTAGGCTGTGTTGAAGGTATATTGGGAATGCGCCCTGATTTCTATGGACTTAAGGTAGCGCCTTCTATTCCTAAGGAGTGGGAATCTTTAGAGATTGAGAAAGATTTCAGAGGAAACCATCTGCATATAGTAATCAAGAATCCGAACCATGCAGAATCAGGCTGTAAGAAGCTTGTAGTAAACGGAAAAGAAATGGATGGAAATTACATTCCGGATAAGGCATTGACAGCTCAGACAGAAGTGGAATTGATTATGTCCTAAACGCAAGCTCGGCAGAGTCAGGGNATGTGGAGTAAAGGTCACGATACTTTTTGGGTGTCATGCCCGTGAATTTTTTAAATAATTGTATGAAGTGGCTTTGTGAGGAGAAGGAAAGGTAATTCGTGATTTCTATTAAACTGTAATCACAGAATTTTAAAAGATTTTCTGCCTTTTCTATCTTCTTNGCACGTATNTAGTCGCTGACGGAAACTCCGGTTTCNTNTTTNAAAAGGCGGGATANATGTCCTGNGGATAATCCGGTGTGGGAGGCTAAATCNTTTATGGTAATACGTTCTTTGATATGAACATAAATATACTCCATACATGCCGCTACAGGCTTGGAAATTTTTGATTTTCTGGATAAGAGATGCATTTTTTCGGTAAAATCAATTACCATATGCTCTTGCAGTTCAGAAACTGCCTTAGCCGTATGCAGGCTGTCAAGCTTAAGGATATANAAATCGCTTAAGCGGAACGCATGCTCTGCTTCCATGCCGGAAGCTATACAGAGTCTCGTTATCATGGCNGCGGCAATGACAAAATGGTATTTCAGGTTTGTAACAGGATCGCGGGAGAGTANGCCCAAACCCTGAGAGGCACCGAACGGGTGATTCATATAATTTTGGCGTACAAAATCAATATCTCCGGAACTGACAGCGTGGAAAAAAACGTTCTCTTCACTTATTGAAGANTGAAGCGTNTCTTCCTCGCTGTATTTTGTTTCCTGCAAGTACCATTCCTGTGTGAGTCTCATAATAGCTATGCTCCTTTCAATTACCAGAACTGATTCAGAATAAGCAAAATAAGGTGCGATTACGCTTGCGACGAGCACCGTTTTTGCTTATTCTGAATCAGTTCGTGACTTATAAATGTGCATGAGCTTATTATAACATGCCATANTTTTTTTGCAAAACNCGATTCANGGCAAATCGGAATAATTGACAATTGACAGAAAGATAATGAGACTTTACAATAAGTCTATGGAAAAAATGAGTTATATTGNGCCCTGTCATTTTGGGCTGGAAGCAGTATTGAAGAAGGAAATTACAGATTTAGGATATGAGATATCCTCAGTTGAGGACGGTCGTGTGACTTTTGTGGGAGATGCGGCTGCTCTTTGTCGTGCNAATATTTTTTTGCGTACGGCGGAAAGGGTNCTGATTAAGATAGGNAGCTTTCATGCAGAGACCTTTGAAGAGCTTTTTCAGGAAACACGAAAGNTATGCTGGGANGATTATATNCCNGAGAATGGAAAATTCTGGGTGGCAAAGGCCGCCAGCATTAAGAGCAAGCTGTTCAGCCCGTCGGATATACAGTCTATCATGAAAAAAGCGATGGTAGAGCGTTTGAAATCAGTTTATCATAAGGAATGGTTTGCGGAGGACGGCGCATCCTATCCGGTGAGAGTNTTCCTGATGAAGGATGAGGTTGTGGTAGGNCTTGACACCACGGGAGAATCCCTCCACAAGAGAGGNTACAGAAAACTCACCGCGAAAGCGCCTATTGCAGAGAATCTGGCGGCAGCGCTTATTATGCTGACACCGTGGAGGNGCAGCAGGATTTTGGTAGATCCGTTTTGCGGAAGCGGGACTTTTCCGATCGAAGCAGCTATGATGGCNGCGAAGATGGCGCCGGGAGCCGGGCGTAAGTTCCTGGCGGAGGAGTGGAATAATGTCATACNGGGTCAGTTCTGGAAGCTTGCAGCCGATGAGGCAGCTTCTATGGTGGATATGAATGTCGAAACCGATATTCAGGGGTATGACATAGACGATAAAATGGTNTCGATTGCCAGNGAAAACGCCAAGGCAGCAGGAGTGGACAAGCTGATACATTTCCAGAGGAGGTCAGTGGACGAGCTTAGCCATCCAAAGAAGTATGGCTTTATTATTACCAATCCTCCTTATGGAGAGCGCCTTGAGGAAAAGGAAAATCTGCCTGAACTGTACCGCGTGCTTGGTGGGCGATATATGGCATTGGANAGCTGGTCCATGTACGTGATTTCAGCGTATGAGCAGGCAGAGCAGTATATTGGGAGAAAAGCGGATAAGAATAGAAAAATATATAATGGTATGATGAAAACATACTTTTATCAGTTTATGGGACCTAAGCCGCCCAGACNTGATGACAGGCAGNNTAAGGGNTAAGAGAAGTATATGCCGGATGAGGCAGTATGGGAGTCAATATGCAGCAGAATAAGCTAATGAAAATAACGGNGATATATNCGGTATTATTTGCAGTATGTGTGTTTGCAGTAATATTTTACTATTCTGCCAATAAAATCGTTGGAGNTGAAATAGAAGAGACGCCGGAGGAAATAATACAGTCTACTGAAACGGCTGTACAGGAAAGCACGGATAATAAAGCGGAGAGCCTTTTGAATCAAAACGGCATTATCTTTGAGCAGAACGATCAGGAGATGAATTATTTTTGCATTCCGCTTCATGAGAGCGTGAAGGCGGAAAGTGTTATGATAGAAAATCATTATATGGATAAAGAACTATGGGTCAGTATAAGACAGTCGGTAACAGATGATGTTTTCGAGGATTTCTATCGTACGCAAGGCGTCTATGGCAATAGAGAAGCTGTATCAGAAGGATATTTTGAGAGTAAAGACGGAACGTTCTGGTTGAAATTCAAATTGAATGACATATATGAATATCATAGCATTTTTGAGGATAGTAAGCTTTATGTCGAGTTTGTATCGCCTAAAGAAGTATATGACAGGATTGTCGTTATTGACCCTGCTTATGGTGGAGCAGTGACGGGAGCTGTTTCGGGCGAACTGGAAGGCAAGGATGTCACACTTAATATTGCCCGGGCTTTAAAAGAAAAATTAGATAAGACCGATATCAAAGTGTACTATACCAGAATGGATGACAATAACCCATCAGATGAGAACCGCATAGACCTTACTAATACGGTCAAGGCTGATTTAATGATAAGAATTGAAGTAAATGAGAACGAAGACACGAAAATATACGGAACGGAAGCCGTATACAACGGTAAATTCTTTATTCCGGGCTTTGGAAGTCCGGAACTGGCAGATTTGCTTGAGAGGAATGTGGCGACACAAATCAGCGGAAAAGCTAACGGACTTGTTGATTCTACAGATGAAGACGTGGTGATAAACAGTGCGACCGTGCCAGCCGCCGCAATCAGAGTCGGCTATGTGAGCAACGGGCAGGAAGCTATTCTCCTTAACAGGGAAGATTATATAGATAAAATTGCGGAAGGTATCTTCATGGCAATTATGGCGGCGTACGAATAGAGAAAGGCGTGACTGATAATATGGGAAAAACAATTGTATTTGCAACTGGAAATCAGGGAAAAATGCGGGAAATCCGTCAGATTCTAAAAGATATGGATGTAGAAATTCTGTCGATGAAAGAAGCGGGAATTGAAATTGATATCGCAGAGGATGGAACAACCTTTGAAGAAAACGCTATTATTAAGGCAAAAGCCGTAGCTGCTAAAACGGAGCATATCGTAATGGCAGATGATTCGGGGCTGGAAGTGGATTATCTGAACAAAGAGCCCGGAATCTATTCTGCACGGTATATGGGAGAAGATACTCCATATGATATCAAGAACGCCAATCTGCTTAAGCGGCTTGAAGGCGTGGAGGATGATAAAAGGACTGCAAGATTCGTCTGCGCGATTGCGACAGTACTGCCGGATGGGGAAATACTTACGGCACATGGAGTCATAGAGGGAAGGCTTGCATATGAACCCGCAGGGGAAAAGGGGTTCGGATATGACCCGATTTTATATCTTCCGGAATATGGCTGTACCTGCGCCGAATTGAGCGAAGAGGATAAAAACGCAATAAGCCATAGAGGCAGGGCGCTGCGAGCTATGAAAGAAAAACTTGAGAAAAGAATATAACAGGTGGCTTATGAAAATACTTATTATAAGTGATACGCATCGTCATAATGCAAATTTCCTTGAAGTAATACATAGAGTGGGACCTGTTGACATGGTAGTACACTGCGGTGATGTGGAAGGCGGCGAAAAGGTGATTGCCGACGCAGCAGGATGCACNCTGCNTNTNGTGCAGGGGAATAATGATTTCTGGTCCGACATCCCCAAAGAGGATGAATTTATGATAGGGGATTATAAAGTGTGGCTTACGCACGGACATAATTATTATGTGTACATGAATTATGAAACCATCAAACAGGAAGCCCGAGACAGGGGCGCAGATATAGTGATGTGCGGGCATACCCACAAGCCTGTTGTTGATATATCGGCGGACTTGACCCTCGTCAATCCCGGAAGCCTGAGCTACCCTCGGCAGGAAGGAAAGAGACCTTCATATGTCATAATGGATATAGACAGGGAAGGCGAGGCGCATTATACGATTAATTATCTTTAATAGCAAACGGTCTGTTAAAATGAAACCGTAAGCTGCATTTTAAACCGTTCCTCGCCGTATACTGCATGAGGGATATCTTTCGGCATAATAAGAGTTTCCCCCTCATTCAAAATAAAAACCTGACCGTCTACCGTAAATCTTCCTGTTCCCTCCAGAACTGTTACCATTGCATCACCGCCGGCGGCATGTGTCGAGATTTCTTCACCCTTATCAAAAGAAAAAATCGTCATACTTACCGCTTCGTTCTGCACCAATGTTTTNCTTACAACCTGACCGGTTTGATACTCAACAAGGTCNTTAAGCTGTAANTTAGTTTGTTTTTCAATATTCTTATACATAATTTGCTCCTCTCCATTCTTTTAGTTATGCATAATGTGCCTGCATATGCGGAATACTTATGCTGTTCCCTGAACTCGATACTCTTTTCCCGTCAGTTTTTTATATTCCTCAAGGAACTGTTCTTTTGTAATTAATTCTTTTATCCATNCGTTGGCAGTGCCGGTAGCAATTATTTCCTCTTCATTCTTAAATCTTGCGCTGGTATAATATATTCCAGTCTGTGTTATTTCCGGAAGCTGTTCTTCCCACCACCAGGAACCTGAATCGCNGGTTTCATAAACATCGTGGACTTCAATTCCATATCCTGTATAATCAATATCATTGATTCCTCTGGCATTTAAAGTACACTCATAGAAACCATAATAGGCACATGAACCGTTGTTGCTGTATAAATATAGAATTAATTTCCCGCCACATCCTAGAAACAGATATTCATTTCCATCATGCCAATCGTAATAAAGGCAGACAGCACTGCTGTTTCTATAATCTAAAATAAAATCAATTCGTTCATACTCCTCGGCCTCGGGTTCATATTTTATCAGAATCAGCAGTTCATCAAAACCATCTCCATCTATATCACTTCTTTTCGTTATCCCTCTGTCTTTCTCTATTACATATTTTATTTCATCTACAATGTTCATTNCTTCTCCGGANCCGTAAGGATNGGNATATTTACTTACAATAACCGAAAAATCACCATTTTCAATGGCAGAAAAAACTTCATCCCGACTTTTATATTCTTTACAGTTTTCTGTGGGAATCTCTACAAAAGATGCACAATCAAACCACTTTATTGTATTCGTCTTTAAATCTTCTGCCNAAGCTGCATTCATAATATCCCGGCAGATAAGCTCACCGTTCTTTTCCGCAAATACATAAACAAATTCTTCTTTTCCGTCTATTTGATTCAAATCAAAGAGGAATTCCAGNTCTCCATTCCCATCAATATCAGCTACAGCAAACTGTTTATGATAATTACCTGACNCTGACAAATACACTTCATCATCAAAATAGCTCAATTTTTTTCCGAGTTTTGTTTCATTCTCTGCAAAAGGATTATCTACTGTCAGATTATTAAATAAAAATTCCTGATAAAGCGGATGAATAGCAAGAGCCTGAAGATAACCCTTTGCGCTTACCTCTCCACTTACTNTGTCTATCTCATAAACAATTTCAAATTTTTTATTCGTATCTTTATATATACCGGAAATACTTCCTNTTAAAGAAATCTCNCCATCTTTTTCTCTGCCGGATAAATATACATTCAAATTCTGAAAAAAAGTTTTATCAGCTTCCATAGATAGACCATATGTATCGGCAATCAATACTTCCATCGCTTCCATATCCAATATCAAAGTNTCTTCCAGAAAATGTTCCTGCCGTAAGTCTATTTTTCGTATTTGAACGGCTTCTTTACTATCCAAAAGCCAGATGGCATCCTGTTCCTCATCAAACCAGAAATTTTTCACCGGAGAAACAACAGTTTCACTTTTCGGCGTGATGATAAAAAGCGTACGTGTCAGTCCAAGATAAGAATAAACTTTTACCTGCTTTGTATCGTATATAAGATTACAATGCTCTAATGNAATTTCTACATCTTTTCCTGCTTCTTCATCCCACAGTAAGAAACTGTCCGGGATTTCAAATTCAACTTCTTCTAATGAAAGGTTTTCACTCTCTGAAAGTTCTTCGTCCATCGAAAGGTCATCATCCTCGCACTGCACAATCAACTCTTTCAATTCTTCCCGTGTTCCCCTGAACACATTCATATCNATATATTTTTCGGCTCCTTTATACCCGTCCAAAACCGCGGTATCAGTATACTGCCAAAATGTCCATTTATTTCCCGTGATGAATGGCTGATAATAAACATTCCTAATCCACAGGGGATATTCTTCAAACTCACCTTTAATATAGCTGTTGTATGCCTTATAAGTCGTATAAATAACAGGTTTCACATGATAACAGTCTTCTAACGCACTTAACATATCACCAAGCTGTTTAACTGCTTCATCTTTTGGGGGCGGATTGCTTTCTTTGTCCCNATAAAACTCTACATCAACCACAGGCGCCATTTTTCCGTTTAGATTACCTACCGTATCAATATATAATTGTGCCTGCGTTTCACCATCGCTGTCAAAGCTGAAAAAATGATAGGCTCCAATGCAAAGGCCGGTTTTNCCGGCCTCNTGCCAATTATCATAAAAACANTCATCTATGTGGCTGCTTCCNTCNGTTGCCTTAATAAATGCAAANTCNAGATTCTGCTCTGCCAGTTNCNTCCAGTCAATNGTGCCNTGNTAGTGNGATACATCAACACCGGTCACTTCAAATTTAGAGGCAAGAATTGGAGTGATTNTGATTTTTTTATTTATAATCAATGTACCTGTCAATATACCTAGGAGTGATATAAACAATACTGCTGATATTAAAATCTTATAAGTTCTTTTTTTCTTCATTGTTACTCCGGAATATGCTTTTTAATATTATAACTCGGNATANGGTGAGTTGTAAATAAATCCCAATCATTCTTTCAGATCAGTGCGCTGCAAAATATAAGACGAAGGCAGAAGTTTACAAGGCTGTCCCATTTGTGACAATATTCCGTTGATTTTTTTGAGCAATTGTTCATTCATACCATCCCAGTTAAGGAGTTCTGCGCCGCTGAACCGCTGTAACTGTGATACAAACTTGATTCCATGCTGNGCAAATGTTTGTTTAACNNNNTCNGGAAGTTGGNCGGTCAGGANTTCAACAGGCGNAAGNTCTACCGGNTCTTTGTANGGAAAACTTTTTTCAAATTCAGCCATCTCCTCCGGATNAACNTCATATACTTCGTCTTCTATANANCGTCCTGTAATANCNTNNAANGCNCCNTCGTACAGTTCCATNGCCATNAAAGCGTCAAAACTGCTTCCGTCNGCCGATACGATANCATATCGGCTGGCTCTCTTAAACCCAAATCGNGGATAATAATCGGGATGCCCGTAGAAAATNATTGCCCGGTATCCAAGTCTTGATGCTTCGGTAATGGAGTAATGCATCAAAGCCGAACCCACTCCTTTTCTTTTATAGTTCGGATGNACNCTGAGNGGNCCNAAATTCANAACTTTAATTTCCCGANTNTCCGGCGTAATTATTTTCGCTAAACTGTAAATGATGTGGCCAACGATTTTACCATCCGCTTCCGCAACAAAATCAAGCTCCGGCACATAGGCGGGCAGTTTTCTCAATTTGTGTACCAAAAGATGTTCTCCATCGCAAGTGGGGTGGTCCATATTGCCCCAAAAAGCTTCGCGNGTCAGTTCCTCTACAATGCGGTAATCTGCAGGNNNTTCATTCCTAATATTGATATTCAACTCATATCACCTCCGTATTTTCTGTTTTCTGATTTCTTCAGCCGGTTAAACTTTGCGATATTTTTATTCCGCTGCTGCTTATGCCGTAGGAAAGCAGACTTGTTATCCGAATATTTTGCCTCTGCCTTAAGTTTTATATAGCTTTCCCAACGCTCACGGGATAATTCTCCGTTAGCAATAGCTTCCTTAATTGCACAACCCGGTTCAGTCTGATGNTTGCAATCGCTGAATTTGCATTTTCCTAAATATTGTTCGACATCGGCAAATGCTTCACCCAGTCCGTTTGTGACATCCCACATACCCAATTCACGCATGCCGGGCGTATCNATGATCATTGCACCGCTTTTCAGCATAATCAGCTGCCGATGCGTTGTGGTATGCCGCCCTTTGCTGTCATCTTCNCGNATTTCATTTACAGTCATGATATCTTCNTCTGCAAGCGCATTNACAAGNCTCGATTTACCCACGCCGGATGAGCCGAGAAATACGACGGTTTTTCCGGGCGACATGTAGGCAGAAAGTGCTTTAAGACCTGCTCCGGTTTTTGAGCTTACAGCACATACAGGCAAACCCGCGGCATAACTTTNTACGGTTNGGATATANGGGGNACTATCNTCCACGANGTCTGCTTTTGTCAATACTACAACCGGAATTGCGCCTGATTGCCATGCCAAAGTCAGNTAACGTTCCAGACGTTTTGCGTTNAAGTCGTGATTCAGTGACTGTATGATAAATACATAATCAAAATTTGACGCAACNGCCTGCTCGCCCCGACCCGGCGTAGGGTCCCGGCGGGAGAAGAATGTCTTTCGGGGCAGTGTCTTTATAATCTGACTGTCACTGCCGGGCATATAGTTTATCAGGACAAAATCTCCGGTCGTCGGGAACTCTTCAAAGCCTCCGAAATATTCTTTTGTTTTCAGTCTTCCGTATGTTTCTCCATNCTCGCAGACCAGCGCATATCGCTCTTTATGAACAGCGGTTATTCTTGCCGGGATTCCTTGTGCNTTCTCCGGCATCATGTCCGGCATAAATCCATATTTTTTCAAATCCAATATTAAAGCCCTCCGTAATCATTTTTGTTGTTNTGNTAATTTGAAATACTCTCATAACTAAACATCTCCTTTCTTAAATCAGCGCCTGAGAATGGACGCAAAAATGCCGCAGAACGCAACCCTTATTAGTGGGTACNTCCTGCGGCNGTTTATGGGTATAAAAATAACACACCCNNTGAGTGTGCTACAACCGAAAGTTATAGTATTCACGAAAGGTTACTTNTAATCGGTACAACAATAAAGAGAGCANNANCTTCGTNAATTGCCTGTACCACATATTCAGTTTTACATCTCAATTACCTCGTAAAAATTTGCCATCGTATTTCTCCTTTCGTAATCTGCCTAAGCGTATTTTTTATGATTATAGCATGTGTGGGAATAAAGTGCAATGAAATTTTATTGGTAGAATTTTATCTCCGTAAATATTCATATCCCATAGCTAAGAATTCTTCTTTAAGAATTGCATAATTCAACCTATCATGCATCTCGGAATTCAGATAAACAGCTTTTCTTTCCCTGCCCTCTAAAGAAAAACCGCATTTGTCTAAGAGCTTTTGGGCGCCTATGTTTAAGTCCAATGTATTTGCGGTTATTCTTTCTAACCCTAAATACCTGAATCCGTAATTCAACATCAACATTACCGCCTGTGTGCCATAACCTTTAGACCGGTTTTCTATTTTAGCCATACCCATGCCGACACTGCAATTCCGATTAACCCTGTCGATATCCTGCAAAGCGACATCACCTATGACAGTTCCGTCATTTTTGAAAATTCCCAGACGGATATGTCGGTTTCCCTGTAACTTTTGTATTTCATCAAACCAGCCTTCCGCCTTTTCGTCAGAATGACCTAAATTTAGCTCTTCTGTCGGATTATCAAAATCATATTCAAAATCGTTCCATAAGGTTTTGCAGTCTTCCCTGCTTAATGTTGTTAAATATATGTCAGTTTCCTGTAATTTCATTTTTCTTTCTACCTCTTTTCGGAAAAGTGTTCCCATGAATCGGGATTTGTATTATTATCCAATTGAATCACGACACATAATATAAACTTTCACATGATACGATTCATTACCAGGCATGACTCCCTCATTGATCTTTTGAACATAAAATCCAATTGATTCATACAACTTCCTTGCGGGCTCATTTCCATATAATACCTCAATGTGTTTTATGCCTGGTTCTATGTCCAAGGCACTTGCAACAAGTTTTCTTCCAAGTCCTTTGCGCATCATATCTGGAGATACATAAAGCCATGCAAGCTCATCATCTGTATAAGCACTGAATGCTACGACAGTATCGTCTACAGTTGCAACATCAATATGTGGATAGTCAAAGAAGTTTTCTCTTTCAGCAGCAAGAGAAAATGGAAGAAACGCAGCATCAAGAGAGGTCAGAGAGAGTTCCATTTTACGGGCTGCATCATGAATAATACAAATGTAATTATAATCTGAAGATATATATGGTCTGATTTTAATATCAAGCATAAATCCTTTCTCCTAATTTCTGATTTGTTAGTGCAATTATATCCTACTTTTAACGAGTACACAATTCCGAAAATGGAGAAATAAAAAAAGCAGGTGATGGGAATCGAACCCACGTATCCAGCTTGGAAGGCTGGTGTTCTACCATTGAACTACACCTGCATATTTACATATTATTTATTTTTATGACCTTAATCGGGGTGACAGGATTCGAACCTGCGACCTCCTGGTCCCAAACCAGGCGCTCTAGCCAAGCTGAGCCACACCCCGGTAAGTATGCAATTGCTATTATCAACAACGCAAGTCATATTATATAATACGGAATTAGGTCTGTCAATATCTTTTTTTGATGATTTTGCTAAATCGGTGTTAAGATTTTATAATTTTGTTTTTATGCTTTGTTAAAGTGGCGTTATTGTGGATAAAATTCATAAGAAGTTAAAAAAGATACTTCCATAATTTGTTTTTGAATAAAAAGAATTACGTCTGTGCTAAAATAAAAATCATTGATATGTAATGACATATACGTTACTATATTACCGACAGGCGGTATTCCTTTTCCTGTAACATTACCAAAAGTACCGGATACAATTAATGCAGATTTGATGACTAGCGAACAGCTACATGCAAAATTGAAGAAAGGTTTTGATGATATAGAAGAGGGAAGAGTGCAAAATGCAATCGATGCATTTGCTGAATTTAGTGCGGGAGAACAAGGTGATTGTGACAAATGTGTTATATAGTGCATCGGATATTACGGAAAGATTGAAGAAAGAGTAAAGCTAATGAAAGGATGCTATGACAGATGATATATTTGGAAACAGAGCGCTTAATTTTGAGAGATTATCGTGAAGATGATTTTAATGAATATTATCGATTAAAAACTGATTCTAAAACCATGTACTACCTACAGGATATACAATTATTTACGAAAGAAGAGGGCTATAAAGATTTCAATATGGTTTTGGATGATATGTCAAAACCTGATAGAATGTTTTATTTTTTACATACTGAATTAAAAGACTCCCATGAGCAGATAGGCAGTGTTGGGTATACGGTAGTGGACGATACTCCTATAGGGAAAATTGTCGGTGCAGGGTATTTCATTTATCCAAAGTTCTGGGGGAAAGGATATACTACGGAAGCGTTTCAACGGGTGTTGGAGTTTGCATTTACTGAAAATAATGTATACAGAGTAGCTACGGGATGCCTGGCTGAAAATATAGGTTCTGAAAGAGTAATGCAAAAATGCGGCTTAATAAAAGAAGCAGAACATATTGATTATGAATGGCATGATGGGAAAATGAAAACACGGCTGGAATATCGGTTATTAAGAAGCGAATGGAGATAGGCGGAAGGAGCGATTATTATGAAAGATATAGAAAATGTTGAGCAAGCCAGAGAAAGTTTTAATCATATCCTGGACAATAAAAAATATGCCGGAATAATAAAAGATGATAAACATTTATCAATATTATTAAGTTTAGTAGACAATGGAGAGTATAATAGAATCTTGGATATCGGAACAGGAACAGGTTATCTGGCGTTTCCGTTAGCTGAAAGATTTCCGACTGCAAGTGTTTGCGGCATAGATATTGCAGAAACAATTGTTATGAAAAATAATGCAATTGTCAAGGAAAAAGGCATTTTCAATCTTACATTTGAAGTTTTTGACGGTTTAAAGTATCCGTTCCCTGATGAAAGCTTTGACCTGATAGTTACCAGATATGCGTTCCATCACTTTCCGAATGCTGCTGATGCAATAAGGCAAATGAACAGAATTTTGGTAAAGGGCGGAAGAGTGCTTATTTCTGACCCTATTAGAAATGAAAAAGATGAAAACAGGGTAATAGACATGTTCATGAAGGTAAAAAAAGACGGGCATATTCAATTTTACTCTTCAAATGAGCTGGACGAATTATTTACCGGGAATGGTTTTAGGAAGGAAAGACAGGTTATTACCAATATGAAATTTCCTTTTGCCAGGCAGGATGAGTATATTCAAATATATGACACAATCTCTGATAAGGATAAATCGCTTTATAATATAACGAATGACAATGGTATTGTATGGGTTCAGCATATTGATGTGGGGAATGTTGTTTTTGTTAAAATATAGTATTTCGCTTTGTTGTGTCACAAGCATTAATCTTTGAAAATCTTTGTAGATATCGATCTTTTCGTATATCGTGGTAACTTAAAGTACAATTATTGTTCATGTTTTAATGCCCGAATTTTCTGTGAAGGCTGATATATCAGTAGAAGGCGTGATAATTGTAGAAAATCATATCTGAGTGGTATGATTTAAATATTATAGAAAGTGTCAAATTTGAAGTAGTAAGGGAGTTATAAAAATGACGCTTGAAATTGTTAATGATGATAAATTGATAATTAAAAATGAAATATATCGATTTGGTTTGAGGAAGTATCCGCAGATTCAAGATTGGGAATGGAATAATATACTGGCCTTTTTATGTTATGAAAAAGCCCAGGGAACAGAGTTGAAAATAGTATGTGAGAATAAGGAAATTTTATCTTTAGTTCGAAATGCTTTTTTAAAGCTTGATGGAACAGAATATATTCCGCCTATTGCAGATGCTATTGAAGAATTTGTTTATCATGCAACAGATGTTTATGCCGCACAGAAAATATTGACTGACGGAAAGCTGCTTTCTGCGACAAAAGTTTATAGAAAACCAGGAGAAGTTATTGCGTTTGAAAGAAGAGAATGTGAATGGAAAGATCCAGCAGATTTTTATGAATATATTATGTTTGGATGGGGTACGCATTTAGTAGGTGACTACGTTGTCCTTTCGGAAAACTTCCATTGCGAAGAAGATCTACTAAAAGGTAATTTTAATGCAGGTGTGCGTTTTTATATTAAGTATGAAGATATTATAAAGCACCAAGGACACACTTTTGATGGGTATCATCCCATTAAAGTAAAAGACGAAGTCGTTCTTTCGGATTATTTATTTGCGTGTATAGTGCCTGAACAATATAAAGAGCAGATGGATAATTGTATTTCGCAAGAGCTATTACCGAAAGTACATTATTTAACTCAAAAAGGGCTTAGCTTACAGAAATGGAACGATAAGGTTGTTGAGTATATTAAAAAGTTATAGTTAGACAAGTTGCCATTAAGAATACGGGCTTTTTACTTGTTTCCATAAACATTTGTAAGAGATTATAAGAGGTTTTTATGAAGTATAGCTATTCTTTTACAAAAATAAGTCGATATAAAATATAGATACACGGACGTATCTAAAAAATACAAGGATGGTATATTATATATGAAAATAGGAGAAGCACAGCAAATTTACAGGGAACAGATAAAAGCATACAATACGCAGAAAGCAGCCTTATCTAAGCAGCTACAGGATGTCCGCTCCAGGATGGAAGCGTCGCCGGAAGATAAGGAAATATTTGGCTCAGAAGCTGCTGTTCTGGAATTATCTATAGAAGCATTGAATAAACAGCAGGATGAATATCAGGATTATATGGATGAACTTTCGGATCAATATTGCGCATACTGGAATGCCACGGTGGCGGAGCAGCAAGCGGATGCTGCAAAGGAATACGGGGCAGAGATGGGTAAATTGATGGAAGTCGCCCGCCGCCTTATGAAGGGAGCCATTGTTCCTTCATATGATGAAAAGAAACTGATGGAATTTGATAAAGACCTGTACCAGATGGCAAAGAGTATCGGAATGCTGGTACGTCAACAGAAGAAGGAAAAATATGATTCGCTGTGGGAGGAAGAGGAAGAGAAGGAATATGATGACCCCATGGAAGTTGCAGAGAATGCAGAAGCCGCATCAGACGGTCCTGAAGTGGTTGATGCTGAAACCGTAATTGCGGAGGCTGTTTCGGAAGTTTAATATTGGATATAATTGTATAAAAGTGACATAATAGGAAATGTTCGTAGAAAGTCATAGAAAAGTGAGTAATTTTCGATTGACAAGAATAAACTGATATGTTAGAGTATAACTTGTGCCGAGCGGATACGGAATTATTTCCCATAATCCGTTGTCATTAGGTAATACGTGTTCGTAGCTCAGCTGGATAGAGCAACGGCCTTCTAAGCCGTGGGTCGGGGGTTCGAATCCCTTCGAGCACGTTTGGGATGGATTGAGTAAACAGGCTTGATCCATTTTAAGCATGGTGGGTATGGCGCAGTCGGCTAGCGCGCCAGATTGTGGCTCTGGAGGCCGAGGGTTCAAGTCCCTCTATCCACCCTGTACATGTGTATTGGGTGCACAGCTTGGTGTTATCCAAACAGTAGAAATGATTTTTAGATTTTCTATTGTCATGAGTAATGGGCTATCGCCAAGTGGTAAGGCACAGGACTTTGACTCCTGCATTCGCTGGTTCAAATCCAGCTAGCCCAGTTAAGGGCCACTAGCTCAGGTGGTAGAGCACTTGACTTTTAATCAAGTTGTCTGGGGTTCGAGTCCCCAGTGGCTCACTAAATCAAGAAAAAAGTAGGAAGGGGACTCGAACCCCTGTTGAAGTCCCCAGTGGCTCATTAAATCAAGAAAAAGTAGGAAGGGGACTCGAACCCCTGTTGAAGTCCCCAGTGGCTCATGTGAGAAAATAACCCGAAAAGCTTTATTCTATAAGGTTTTTCGGGTTTAGTTTTTGCTTAAAAATACTTATAAAAGCATTAAAATGATTATATCTTTTTTATAGCAGGGATATTTGTTGAAAAATTTAATTCAAGCAATTCTGGTATGGCAAATCGTATCCGTTCCAACAGGACATCAAATGAACCGGATTCAAGAACAAGCCCGGGAATGTCTTTGCTGGTGGCTATCCATACATCAGTTTCATCATCCCATGTAAAAGTGATAACATAACCCATAGTACAAACCTTCTATATATGAATATTATCGAATAACTAACAAAATTCTTTTTTAATTATCTCAGTTTATTTTTTCAGCGTCAATGTATTCTCCGCATTCTGCGGTTTCAAGGCGTATCCGTTCATCAGAAGTGAGTTTGGTAAAATCCGGATCCCATGCGAGAACAAGACGTTTTACAAGTTCCATTGCAAGATTTAAGAAATTCATTTATATATATCCCCACGACTGCTGATATCCATTACACAAAGAATCTTGCATATTCATCATAGTATTTTATTCACTATAGCATATGGTTTCTTATAAATCAATATTTTTGAAAATATACATAAAAGTTGACTCAAAATCGATGTAACTATATAGCAGGCGTAAGCAATAACAAAGCACATGTATTGCAGAAAATACTATCTGTCTAAGCGTGTACACAAAGCTGCTCATAAAGTTGCTCTGAGAAATTTATGCTAAATAAGATTGACAAGATTATTGGTCAATAGTAGAATTATTATAGCTCTACTTTTGTTCAGGCTGTGTAAGCCTGACATTTTTTGTCTTATGGAGGTCAGTGTGAAAAATAAATTTTTCACACATGTTTGCATGCGTTACGCAATATTTTGTGCTTGAGAAATGTGTGCAAAGCACACATGCAAATTCGCAGGTTGAGAAAGGATAATGGGTATTATCATGGAACAGACAAAAGAAAATAAAATGGGTGTGATGCCGGTCAACCAGCTATTGGTTACAATGTCGCTTCCTATGGTGATTTCTATGCTGGTACAGGCTCTTTACAATGTTGTAGACAGTATTTTTGTTGCAAAAATAAATGAGAATGCACTGACGGCAGTATCTCTGGCATTCCCAATCCAGACGCTGATGATAGCAGTAGCAGGCGGAACCTGTGTTGGTATTAATGCGGTTCTATCGCGTTCGCTTGGTGAAAAGGATTATGAAAAAGTAAATAAAAGCGCCTGCAACGGTATAATTTTGATGATTTTCGGTTACTTGATTTTTTTGGTAGTCGGTCTTTTTGCGACAGCTCCTTTTTACAGAAGTCAGACGGATGACATGGAAATCGTACAGTATGGAATTGATTATCTGTCGGTAGTCTGCTGCTGTTCATTCGGAATCTTCGCGCAGTTCACTTTTGAGAAAATATTGCAGGCAACCGGAAAGACATTTTATACAATGATTACACAGGGCGCAGGGGCTATTATCAATATCATTTTAGACCCGGTTCTTATATTCGGACTTGCAGGCATGCCCCAGATGGGCGTAAGAGGCGCGGCAGTTGCAACAGTGATCGGTCAGATTGTAGCAGGAATCTTGGCATTCTATTTTAATTTTACTAAAAATGAAGAGGTAAAAATAAGCCGCAGCGGCATGAAAATAGACGGTGCTATTATCAAACAGATATATATGATAGGAATCCCCTCCATGATAATGCAGGCAATCGGTTCAGTGATGACTTACGGAATGAATCGTATTCTGATATCCTTTACCTCGACTGCTACGGCGGTGTTTGGTGTATATTACAAGCTGCAGAGTTTCGTATTCATGCCTATTTTCGGAATGAATAACGGCTTGGTGCCGATTTTGTCATATAATTACGGTGCCGGTAAGAGAGAGCGTTTTATGCAGGCAATGAAGCTTGGAATTATGTATGCAGTAGCTGCCATGCTGATTGGTCTGGCGGTGTTCCAGCTGATTCCCGCTACGTTGCTTGAGTTGTTTGAAGCTTCTGAAACAATGATAGAAATCGGCGTTCCGGCGCTTCGAATCATAAGCGTCAGTTATTTGCTTGCAGGCTTCTGTATTATTTGCGGTACGGTATTTCAGGCATTGGGCTGCGCAATATACAGTATGATTGTATCGATAGCAAGACAGTTGGTAGTGCTGTTGCCGGCGGCTTATCTGTTGTCCTTAACAGGAAATCTGAATTATGTATGGTGGGCTTTCCCGATAGCGGAACTGATGTCGCTTTGTGTGACGATAGTTTTCCTGTTCATAGTGAACCGGAAAATCATCAGTCGTATTGGATTGACATAAAAAGTTCTTAGTGATATGATACATAGCGGGCTTGCTCTTTAGTTCATGATGATAAAAAAGAAGACAAAGTCCGTAAAATAAGCGGATATGGCGGAATTGGCAGACGCGCCAGATTTAGGTTCTGGTGTCCATGACGTGCAGGTTCAAGTCCTGTTATCCGCAGTAGAATATTGAAAAGCGTAGAGGACAGGACTTGAACCTTGTGCAATGTCCTGTTATCCGCATTAGAAAATTGAAAAGAGTGGAAGACAGGACTTGAACCTTGTGCAACGTCCTGTTATCCGCAGCACTCAGGGACGGAGATTTTGATACAATGAGTATCAAGATTTGCGTCCCTATTTTTTGTGAAAATCTAATTAGATTTGAATAAACTTGATAGTTATTACAATATATAAGTGAAGGGCAAAATAGCTGCCATCTTGATAAGACGTCTTAAAGGGAGAAAACTAAATGACAAAGCAAGAGCTTGAAACGTGTATAGGTGAATATGGTAAGGATATCTACTCATTTTGCAAGTATCTTACAAACAATACGCTGGAAGCTGATGACTTATATCAGGACACTTTTCTGACAGCGGTAGAATTAATAGAGAAGATAGAATATAGTAATAATCCAAAAAGTTATTTGCTTTCAATTGCGCTGCGCATATGGAAGAACAAAAAGAGAAAATTTGCATGGAGGAAAAGAATTGCAGATGCGCAGTTTATGGCAGATGAGAGATATATAGATATGAGTGAATCTGCGGAACTGTCTTTGGAAGAAAGAATTACCAATAAAGAGAAAGATGAGTCTATACGAATGGCAGTAAATGGGCTGCCGGAAAAATTAAAGATTGTGGTACTTCTTTTCTATATGGAAGACTTGCAGGTAGCGCAGATTGCTGAGATGATGAAAATACCCATAGGAACCGTACTTAGCAGATTACATCGAGCTCGAAAAATTTTAAAAAAGGAATTGGAGGATGTTTTAAATGGATAAAAAGTTTGATGATGCATTAAGACATGCCCTTGCTCCGAGTGATGAAGCGGAATATTGCCTGAATCAGAAAATATTAAATAGGGTAGGAGAGAAAAGCGTGATGGTGGAAAGAGAGAAAAGAAGAGTATCAGTAGCAATAATTATTACTGCATTATTGTTATGCATGAGTTCTGCGACAGTATATGCAGCGTGGAAGCATTTGTCATCTTCTGATGTAGCTGAGAATATACAGGATATTAAATTGTCAGAGGTTTTCTTAAGTGAACAGGCATTAACCATTAATGAAACTCAGAGCTATGGAGATTATAGCGTCACATTGTTGAGTATTGTTTCCGGAGAGATGTTGTCAGAATATCCGCGTTATAAAAATGAATCTATAGTTGAAGACAGAACATATGCGGTTGTTGCCATTGAAAATACAAATGGTGTGTCAATACCGGATACTTCAGAAGATGACTATGGAAAATTGGAATTTTTTGCTTCGCCACTAATTGGTGGATATAATCCGGCTTTTTATAATATAGCCAGCATGTCCGGCAATTATACAGACATGGTTCAAGATGGAATTTTGTATAGACTACTGGAATGTGATAATGTAGAGATATTTGCAGACCATGACTTGTATCTTTGCGTTTCAGAAGGAATGTTCTATAATACAGAAGCTTATTGCTACGATAAACTGACAGGAAAAATCAGCAGAAATGAGGAATATGAAGGGTTGAATGCTTTATTTGACCTGCCGGTGGATATTTCAAAAGCAAACCCTGAAAAGGCCGCAGAATACATTGCAAGCTTGGGGGTGGAGCCTGATATTTTAGTAGAAAAACTGAATGTAGAATTGGAGGGAGCTTTTGAAGTAGAGATTACAGAAGATAATAAAAAGGGGGCAGAAGTTGCAGAGTATGCTTTGCAGTTTGTTGGAAATCCATATGTATGGGGTGCTGACAGTCTGACGGAAGGTACAGACAGCTCCGGTTTTACAATGAGTGTATATGAGCATTTTGAAATTAGCCTTCCACACAATTCGGGCGGACAACGTGCGCTGGGGACAAAAATAGAAGCTATAGAAAACGCCAAACCCGGAGATTTAATCTTTTATGAGACGCCTCCTCATGTGGCAATCTATATTGGAGATGGAATGATTGTTCATGCAATGCCTGAAATTGGAATCTGTATTTCTGAAGTTGATTTTGATGATATTTTAGAGATTAGACGGATTATGGAATGATGTTTACTAATTAATATAGAGAGACAGGACTTGAGCTTTTCAAGTCCTGTTTGACTGTTATTTAATCAATTCCCAATACCTCTCGTCATCCTTGAGAAAGCCGTAAGTCTCTTCATCACGAAAACACGTCAATATCTTTTCTTTTAAATCTGCCGTAAATTCTTCGCTGGGCGCTCTATAATCCATATGCTCATATAAGGGTGATTTCCTGAAATCGGTAATTTTATCAATGCTTGCCAGGATTTCTTCCATTGTTTTAATGGCTGCATCTGCATCTTTCGCAGCGGTTTCAAACTCTAATCTACATGTAAGCTCGTGGTAGCCGCCCATATCAAAAACTTTTGCTAATTTCTGCTGTTTATCAATAAGCATATGAGCTTTTGAGAGCTTATTTTCCTGCATTGCAAGCATATAGATGTTATGAAGTGCGGCGCTTACCATTGTGTAGTATGAAAACAATAATTCTTCAAATGCCTTATATGCTTCATCTATACGTCCGGTATTGCTGTAAATCTGTGCCTGCTTAAATTTTCGTTCCGGATTCTGCAAAGAAAAATAAGACAGGTATTCTTCCGCCTTATCATACTGCTCTTTTCTTGAGTAAAATCCAAACAGAGAGTCGGCGGCGTGATTTCTTATAATCTCATTTTCGCTTTCCAGAGCGCGTGTATAACAATTCACGATATAGTCATCATAACTTTCGGAATTGGGAACTTCCTCTGTTAAACGTTTGGCATCGAGTAAGACTGCGATTTGCCATATTAAATCCTTACAGTTTGGATATTGTTCTATTATCTTTTTTGACCGTTGGAATGCTTCATCATAAGGTCTGTTCTTTAGTTGTTCAGTCGTTTCATAAATAAAATGAGTAATTTCTTCCGGAGTAAGTTCATCCTGAAAAGACAGAAGTGTATCAAGACTGATTTCTAAGAGCCTGGCTATCGGCGCTAACATCATTATATCCGGCATTGAATTTCCGTTTTCCCACTTATTAACAGCCGGAGCCGTTACACCAAGGCGGTTTGCCATTTCTTCCTGTGTCATGTTGCGTTCTTTTCTATATTTTCTAATGATTTCACCTATCTGCATAATGTATACCTCCTATGATATTGCCGCTTATGTGGCAATGATGTTATAACATCGGCCTCTGTTATATTATCAATCATAGCAAGGCTATTTAGCATTTACAAGTGAACATAAGTTAAGTATCACTACAAAAAATTAACTACCGCTCAATATCTGTTTCGACCGGTATCGCTGCCGCGTCAATCCTCCGCATCGGCAGGGTATTCTACAATGGCGTATTCATAAGCATTTATAATAGTGGTTTTTCCGAACTTGTCTTTTCTTTTGAAATTCCGGCCGTAATTGGAATGTACATGTCCATGAAAGAAAAACTTTGGTTCGTATTTTTCCATCAGTGTTCTGAAAACTTCAAATCCCCGATGGGGAAGGTCTTCCATGTCGTTGACGTGGTATGCGGGAGAGTGCGCCACCAGAATATCGAAACCTTTATGCCACCATAGTTTGAGCTTCATTTTCTTTACACGCTGTCTCATTTTCTGCTCAGAATACTGATTTGTGGATTTGGGAATATACTCCATGGAGCCGCCCAGGCCCATGATGCGTATTCCTTTATAAACATAGATAGTATCTTCGATACAGATGCATCCTTCCGGAGGCTTGACATCATATTTTTTATCATGGTTTCCTTTAACATATAGAAGCGGGACATTGCAGAGCGTGACAAAAAATGTCAGATAATCCGCTCTTAGGTCGCCGCATGAAATTATGAGGTCAACACCTTTAAGCCGCTCCGGGTCATAATAATCATAGAGCAGCTTGGATTCATGATCGGCTAATATCAGAATCTTTACGGTGTCATTTGTCTGAGTTGGTTTCATCGATCTTAATGCCCTGAAGCTGTAACAGCGCCTGAGCTTCCTCCGTTAGTTCTTCAAATTCAGGAATTCGTCCTATTACATTCTCTGCCAGCCAGTCCATGGTGATGATCTCTTCGGGTTCCAGGCGGCTTCCTTCTTTACACTGAATGATTCCGTTCTGCGAGTAAATCATACCGTCAAAGGGCTGAAAACTGCCGGCGCGGATTGAGGTTTTCAAAAACTCNATGAGTCTGTGCGTTCCGTGAGGCATATCCTTGGAACAGATAACATCTATTACATCAGCAGACATTCCCCACCAGTAGTTGACAGCCTTTTTACCCTTTTGGGAGTCCGCTTCCGTATTGCCGTTGCAAATATTATTAATAATAAGCTCGTAGAACTTGCCCCAGTGCCAAATCGGAGTTGCCAGATTTTCGAGAGTTCCATCCTCGTTTTTCGCATACAGACCATATTCTCTTGAGGCGCGTTCAGGCGTTATCATGTCACTGTCGGATATGCATACGATTCCTTCCTGCTTCAGACTTTCTTTTGCATCGTGTCCACTTATATTTGCCCATTCCAGATATATCTTTACATATGGGTTAATCATTCTGGCTCCAAGAGCGAATGCATTGATATTTGCTATAGTTCCGTATATGGGGTAATCCGCCACGTATCCGAGTCTGTCAGATTTGGATATTGCCGCAGCTATGGCGCCCATAAGGAATTTTGATTCATACATCCTCGCATAATACGTATGGATAGAGGAATATGAAAGGTTTACAGAGCAGTTATAAAACCTTACCTTTGGATGTTTGATGGCGGAACGTAAGCTTTGATTTGCCATCTGGGGGGCTGTAGTGAAGATCAGGTTGCAGCCTGAAGCAACAGCCTGTTCAATGGCAGCGTCTACTTCTGCTTCCGTATCGGCCCTGTCAAAAGCCATAGTCTGTATCTTTCCGTTAAAGGCCTGCTCTATGTACATTCTTCCGAGTTCATGTGCGTATGCCCAGCTGGAGGTCTTAGTTGTCTTTGTGTAAATAAATGCTGCTTTGATGGATTCAGGTGCAATACCTCCTGACGAAATCAGACGGTTTAAGATAGAGGATTTTGCTTCCTCGGGATTTTGTATCAGCTCGACCTGACTTCCTTTATCCGCAAGCATAATTTCTTTCCATATTTTTTGAAGAGCCGGAAGCATCTCGTGCTCGGTTTCATTGGTCATTTGTTCGTAGCCGTATATTTCGGCATAGATCAGGAATGCATCGGATACTGTTAAATCCAGCTTTTCGCCGTGCGCTTTACGGAATGCTTCTTCAAATGTTACGCACGTCGAATGGAAGAGCAGCCTGTCTTCTTCATTCCATTCCTCGCCCTCCCGTTTTTTCATAAGCTTCAAAAGTTTCTTATAACTGCCTTCTTTTGTGAAGCAGATGTCGTAACTTTTTGACACTTCATAAAAATCCATGAATTCATAATATAGACGGTTTTGCTTATCTTCCGTTCTCTTGGGAACCAGACGCGTCACTGTGCCGAGAATGCTGTATGTTCCCAGGTATTTCATAACGCTGACGCGCTTATTGCCTTCCTGAACGTAAAATTGATTCATAAATTCATAAACCACAATTGGGTCGCGGATACCGTCATTTACCTGATGGTCGTAGAGAGATGCCCATTTGTGGCCGAACTCGGACGAGTCCGATAAAAGGGGCATGAAATCATATGAAAATGCATTGGTCCGACCTGCGGTCTTTGTTCCTATAATTTTTGACAAAGGGATATCCATCAACCCCAGGCTCACCTGTGCTGAGATTTCCGTATATGATATAATATCGTCCAGAGCCGGAAGATATGGATAAAAACCTTTTGAAAGAGCATTCTGATAACTTCTTATTCCATGCTTTAATGCTGTTGAGTAATCACTTGATGCCATGGCAGCGCCTCCTTAAATGCTAAAAACAGTTCATATTNTTATTAAAGATATTTCATATTTCTATCTTACCATTACATGATAAAAGTGTCAAAATCTATATTAATTAAGAAATTATCAAGAATATATGAAAAAAATTGAAAAAAATGCTTGCATCATTAGAAAACATCATGTATAATATCCCTTGCTGTGACATGATAGCTATGAAACGTGAGGTTGCTGCCCACGTGGCAGGTTTTCCGTGGAGCGAATGTCAAGTTAGGAAACTGACGACAAGTCACTGTACAAACAAGAATGTCTGACAAGGTCAGAAACAACGTGTTAAAACGAACGCCTGACGGCAATCGTTACGAAAACTCTTACGAGTTATCGTTTGTCTATTGAAACATGACACACACGGGAGAGTGTACAGTCACCGCTTGTCGTACTTAGAACTTAAAAGTGCGAAAAGGAGGCGACTTTTTTTATGGCAAGTCAANTAATGNGAATCACNNTNAAAGCNTATGANCATCAGTTNGTNGATGCATCNGCCAAAAAAATCATCGAAACAGTTAAGAAAAACGGATCTCAGGTAAGTGGACCGGTGCCCCTTCCTACTAAAAAGGAAGTAGTTACAATCTTAAGAGCGGTTCATAAGTACAAAGATTCCAGAGAGCAGTTCGAGCAGAGAACCCACAAGAGACTCATCGATATCATTGCTCCCACACCGAAGACTGTTGATGCACTGCAGAGACTGGAAATGCCGGTCGGCGTGTATATCGATATCAAAATGAAAACTAAATAACACCCCTACTAGTATGATCGGAGATAATTCCGATCCGCTGTAGAATCACAGGAGGTAAAGAAATGAAAAAAGCGATTTTAGCAACAAAAGTCGGAATGACTCAAATCTTCAATGAAGACGGAAGCTTAACGCCTGTAACAGTACTTCAGGCAGGTCCGTGTGCGGTAACACAGATTAAAACAGTTGAAAATGATGGTTACTGTGCAGTTCAGGTCGGTTTTGTGGACAAGAAAGAAAAGATTGTCAACAAGGACAAGAGCGGCAGGAAAGAAGTTATCCACAGACACGGAGTTAATAAGGCGGAGAAAGGGCATTTTGATAAGGCCGGCGTTTCATGCAAGAGATTTGTAAGAGAGTTAAAGCTTGAGAATGCAGAAGAATATACGCTTGGAAGCGAAATAAAAGCGGATATATTTGAAGCAGGTGACAGAGTTGACGCGACTGCGATTTCCAAGGGAAAAGGATTTCAGGGCGCCATTAAGAGACATGGCCAGCACAGAGGACCTATGACTCACGGTTCCAAATTCCATCGTCATCAGGGTTCCAATGGTGCATGTTCTTCACCCAGCAGAGTATTTAAAGGAAAAGGAATGCCCGGGCATATGGGCTGCGTAAGGGTAACTGTTCAGAACCTTACGATAGTAAGAGTTGATGCAGATAAGAATCTGCTCCTTGTAAAAGGCGCTGTACCGGGACCTCGTAAAGGCTTGGTAACAATCAAAGAAACAACAAAGGTCGAGGCGAGGTAGTGACGCTGCGTCACAGATGAAAGGAGGACCATTCAGATGGCAAACGTATCTGTTTTTAATATGGAAGGAAAAGAAGTTGGCAAGATTGATTTAAACGATGCGGTCTTTGGCGTTAAGGTTAATGAACACTTGGTGCATATGGCAGTTGTTCAGCAGCTTGCAAATAACCGTCAGGGAACGCAGAAGGCAAAGACCCGTTCGGAAGTATCCGGCGGCGGAAGAAAGCCTTGGAGACAGAAGGGAACCGGTCATGCAAGACAGGGCTCCATCAGATCTCCACAATGGAAAGGCGGCGGCGTAGTATTTGCTCCTGTTCCGAGAGATTATTCTTTCAAACTGAATAAGAAGGAAAAGAGAGCGGCTATTAAATCCGCATTGACAAGCAGAGTACAGGCAAACAAATTTATTGTACTTGACGAACTTAAGCTTGATGCAATTAAGACAAAAGATTTCAAGAAAGTTCTTGATAATCTTAAAGTAAGCAAAGCTTTGGTAATAACAGCAACTATGGATAAGAACGTAATCTGTTCTGCAAGAAATATTCCTACGGTTCACACTTCCTACGTTATGATCGAGGCAGCAGGTGAAGCGAAAGAGATAAAGAGCACGATTAACGTATATGATATCATGAAATACGATACCGTAGTCATCACCAAGGATGCGGTAGCTAATATTGAGGAGGTGTATGCATAATGGCAGCAATCGAGTATTATGATGTGATCCTCAAACCGGTTATTACAGAAAAAAGTATGGCAGGCATGAGCGATAAGAAATACACTTTTCTGGTTCATCCGGAAGCAAATAAGACTCAAATCAAAGAGGCTGTTGAGAAGATGTTCGAGGGAACAAAGGTAGCAAAGGTAAATACCATGAACCTTGACGGCAAGACCAAAAGACGCGGCATGGTATATGGCAAGACATCCAAAACCAAGAAAGCTATCGTTCAATTGACAGAAGACAGCAAGGATATAGAGATTTTTGCAGGCTTATAAAAGCTAACTGATTAACAACAATTGAGTAAAGGAGAAAGATCATGGGAATTAAGAAATATAACCCGTATACACCTTCCAGACGTAATATGACCGGTTCTGATTTCTCTGAGATTACAAAGAAGACACCTGAAAAGGCTCTTTGTACTTCTCTTAAAAAGAATTCCGGACGTAATAATCAAGGTAAGATAACAGTCAGACACCGTGGCGGTGGAAGCAGAAGACTGTATAGAGATGTAGATTTTAAGAGAAAGAAAGATGGAATTTCTGCAACAGTAATAGGTATTGAATATGATCCTAACAGAACTGCAAATATTGCATTAATCTGTTATGAAGATGGTGAGAAATCATATATTCTCGCACCTGAAGGATTAACAGACGGCATGAAGGTCATGAACGGACCCGGAGCAGAAGTAAGAATCGGAAACTGCCTTCCGTTATCTGAAATCCCGGTAGGTACAGTTATTCACAATGTTGAATTATATCCGGGCAAAGGCGGACAGTTGGTTCGTTCCGCAGGAAACGGCGCACAGTTGATGGCAAAAGAAGGAAAGTACGCAACTTTGAGACTGCCTTCCGGCGAAATGAGAATGGTTCCGATTGTATGCAGAGCAACAATCGGTAATGTAGGCAATGCGGATCATAACCTGATTAAGATTGGTAAAGCGGGACGTAAACGTCATATGGGCATCCGCCCGACAGTCCGCGGTTCAGTCATGAACCCTAACGACCATCCGCACGGCGGTGGTGAAGGAAGGGCTCCGATAGGACGTCCGGGACCATGTACACCATGGGGCAAGCCTGCACTTGGCTTGAAGACGCGTAAGAAGAAGAAAGCGTCTAACAAGCTGATTGTAAGAAGACGAGACGGCAAAGCTATTAAAGGCTAACGAGTGAGTTATATAAAAATTTAGGAGGAAAGATCATGGCTAGATCACTGAAAAAAGGACCATTTGCAGATGCAAGCTTATTGAAAAAAGTAGATGCTATGAATGCATCAGGCCAGAAACAGGTCATCAAGACTTGGTCACGCCGTTCTACTATTTTCCCATCTTTTGTAGGGCATACATTTGCCGTTCATGATGGAAGAAAGCATGTGCCTGTATATGTTACGGAAGATATGGTTGGACATAAGCTCGGTGAGTTCGTTGCAACCAGAACTTACAGGGGACATGATAAGGACGAAAAGAAGTCTAAGGTCCGTTAAGAGTTCGATAAATTGAAAGGAGGTTTTATCTATGGCTAAAGGACATAGATCCCAGATAAAAAGAGAAAGAAATGCGAATAAGGATACCAGACCTTCTGCGAAGTTATCCTATGCCAGAGTGTCTGTTCAGAAAGCTTGTTTCGTATTAGACGCTATCCGAGGCAAGGATGTAAATACGGCATTGGGCATTTTGGAGTACAATCCAAGGTATGCGTCCGGTCTTATTAAGAAATTATTGGAATCAGCAATTGCAAATGCAGAGAACAATAATGGAATGAATGCAGAAAACCTTTATGTTGCTGAGTGTTTTGCGAATAAAGGACCGACCATGAAGCGAATCAAACCAAGAGCACGTGGAAGCGCTTACAGGATTGAAAAGAGAATGAGCCATATTACGGTCATTCTGGATGAAAGATAGGAATGATATAGGAAGGAGAAGAACATGGGACAGAAAGTTAATCCTCACGGCCTCAGAGTCGGTGTTATTAAAGATTGGGATTCTAAATGGTATGCAGATGCTGAATTTTCTGACTTTTTAGTAGAAGATTACAACATCAGAAAATACTTGAAGAAAAAATTATACAATGCCGGTGTGTCCAAAATTGAAATTGAAAGAGCATCGGACAGGGTAAAAGTGATTATTCATACTGCTAAACCCGGTGTAGTAATCGGTAAGGGCGGTAATGAGATTGAAATTACCAAAAAAGAACTTTCCAAAGTCACCAGTAAGAAAGTTTTGGTAGATATTAAGGAAATCAAGAGACCTGACAGAGATGCACAGCTCGTTGCAGAAAATATTGCACAGCAGCTGGAGAATCGTGTATCGTTCAGACGTGCTATGAAATCCTGCATGGGAAGAACGATGAAGGCAGGCGCACTTGGTATTAAGACTGCATGTTCAGGACGTCTTGGCGGAGCAGATATGGCTCGTACAGAGTTCTACAGTGACGGTACTATTCCGCTTCAGACTTTAAGAGCTGATATTGATTACGGCTTTGCAGAAGCAGATACAACTTATGGTAAAGTCGGCGTCAAGGTATGGATTTACAAAGGCGAGGTACTTCCTACGAAATCTAATAAGGAAGGGAGCGATAAATAATGTTAATGCCAAAAAGAGTAAAACGTCGTAAACAATTCCGTGGTTCCATGAGAGGTAAAGCTTCCCGTGGGAACACAATTACCTACGGAGAGTGGGGTATTGTGGCAACAGAACCATGTTGGATTAAATCTAACCAGATAGAAGCAGCACGTATTGCAATAACACGTTACGTTAAGCGTGGCGGTAAAGTCTGGATTAAGATTTTCCCGGATAAGCCTGTGACGGCGAAACCGGCGGAAACACGTATGGGTTCCGGAAAAGGTACTTTGGAATACTGGGTAGCTGTTGTTAAGCCGGGACGTGTAATGTTTGAATTAGCAGGAGTGAATGAAGAAGTTGCAAAAGAGGCGTTACGTCTTGCAACACATAAGCTTCCATGTAAATGTAAAATAGTTTCTAAAGCAGACTTGGAAGGCGGTGTATCAAATGAAAACTAATAAGTATGTAGAAGATTTGCAGAAGAAATCAGATGCAGAATTAGCACAGGAACTGGTAGATGCTAAGAAAGAACTTTTCAATTTGAGATTCCAGAACGCAACAAATCAGTTAGACAATACGGCAAGAATTAAAGAAGTAAGAAGAAACATTGCGAGAATTCAGACAGTAATTACGCAGAAAGCAAAAGCAGCTAACTGAAAGGAGAATGAGTCGTGGAAAGAAATTTGAGAAAAACGCGTACTGGTAAAGTAACCAGTAATAAGATGGATAAGACGATTGTTGTAGCGATTGAAGACCATGTTAAGCATCCACTTTACGGCAAAATCGTAAAAAGAACTTACAAGCTGAAAGCGCATGATGAGAAGAATGAGTGCAGCATTGGCGATACAGTTAAAGTAATGGAAACAAGACCTTTATCTAAGGATAAGAGATGGAGACTTGTTGAAATCGTCGAGAAGGTAAAATAGCAATAAAGAGAAGGAGAAAGGTAGTATGATTCAACAGGAAAGCAGACTTAAAGTAGCTGATAATACTGGTGCTAAAGAGCTTCTGTGTATCAGAGTCATGGGTGGATCTACAAGAAGATATGCTCGCATCGGCGATATTATCGTTGCTACTGTTAAAGATGCAACACCAGGCGGTGTTGTAAAAAAAGGCGATGTTGTAAAAGCCGTAGTTGTGCGCACTGTAAAAGGCACACGCCGTAAAGACGGTTCATATATCAGATTTGACGAAAATGCTGCTGTTATCATCAAAGATGACAAGACTCCGAGAGGAACCCGTATTTTTGGACCAGTAGCAAGAGAGCTTCGTGATAAACAGTTTATGAAAATTGTTTCACTGGCTCCGGAAGTATTATAGGAGGTGCCGGTATGTCAACATTGAAGATTAAAAAAGGTGATACCGTTAAGGTAATTGCCGGTAAAGACAAAGACAAAGAAGGTAAAGTAGTTTCCATCGACAGGAAAAACGGAAGGGTCTTAGTTGAGGGAATCAATAAGATCACAAAGCATGAAAAACCTTCGGCGGCTAATCAGAATGGTGGTATTGTTCAGAAAGAAGCTCCAATTGATATTTCCAATGTTATGTATGTGCACAAAGGAAAGCCGACCAGAATCGGATTCAAAATAGAAAACGGCAAAAAAGTCCGTTTTGCAAAATCCACAG
>JAAUZS010000068.1 GCA_014804495.1 Lachnospiraceae bacterium | reverse complement strand
GGGTGATTTAGAAAATGCAAAAAAATGCCTGTTAGAAGCAAAAAAGGACTGTAAACACTTTATTGGTGAAAAAAATGTGGTTGCTTCGCACATATATCATAATCTTGCAGCAGTGTACACCGATATGGGGCAGTTTTCTCTGGCTGAAAAAAATTACCTAAAAGCAATGGAAATAAGAAAAACTGTAATGGGTGAACAGAATTCTTTATTAGCTATTACCTATTTAAATCTTGCTGCAATCTATGCAAGAAAGGAAACACTGGTTGATTTAATGCAAGCATATAACTATGCAAAGAAATCTTTAGATATCAGAATTAAAATATACGGAATTTGGCATGATGAGACTGCTGAATCATATGATGCATTGGCGAAGATATGTTATACTACCGGTCAGTTCGATTTGGCAAGGGAATACACTCAGTCTGTCCAAAAGATATATATTAAACTTTATGGTAAAAACAGTAAAAAAGTAATAGATAATGAATACAATATGAAATTACTGCAACAGACAAGTGTAAAAAAATAGAAATTAAAAAGTATGTTTATTTTTGACTGACGGTATTGAAACATATGTTCGGGTGTGATATGATTNTATCAGATAAAAAGCATTTAATGACCAAAGCAGATANATTGCTTATATCNGCGATACTNACAATCGCTTTGATTATTNTACTCATTTTTCGCCTGACCCGNACTCANGGAAGCTNTGCAAATATATCATATGACGGTAGTATTATTATGCAGATTCCTCTTTCGCAGTCAGAAGCCAGATACTATCTGNTGNCAGAAAGTATCTCGGGTTCATATGAGGAAACNCAGCCCATATANAGCATAGATGAATTATCAGAAGAAGAATGGTTGAATATACAGCATCCTTTAGAAGATTACAATGTGATTATATGTCTGAATGGGGAAGTACGGATGATTGAAAGCAGTTGTCCTGATCAAATCTGCGTNCATCATAGCGCNATATGCATGNCAGGAGAAAATATTATCTGTCTTCCTCATAAGATAGTTGTTGAAATCATAAGCGATGAAGAGAGCGAGTTGGATGGAGTGGCATATTGATGAAGAAAAAGACTGTTTTGCTTGGTTTTTTATTGGCGATATCCATGATTTTAGCTTATATAGAATCCATTCTTCCGCTTGCCATTGGGATACCCGGAGTTAAGCTTGGACTGCCGAATCTGGTGGTAGTTCTTTTGCTTTATTCATATGGTAAAAGGGAAGCATTATCTNTCAACTTGCTTCGTATTATGCTGACGGGTTTCCTATTTGGGAATCTTTATTCGATACTTTATGCTTTTGCGGGTGCGCTCTTTAGCTTTTGTATTATGGTTATTTTGCGAAAAACAGGCATGTTTTCTATTATCGGAGTCAGTATAAGCGGNGGTGTTGCGCATAATATCGGACAGATATTGGTCGCCATGCTTGTCGTAGAAACATTTGCCCCGGCGTTTTATCTGCCGTTTTTACTGATTGCGGGAGCTATTACAGGCTTGTTGATTGGGATAGTAAGTGCGCGTGTTATAATGTATGTTCCATCAGATAAAATAGAATAAAAAAAGCCGCTGCAATAACAGTTTCGCAGTTAGCTTTCTTATAAAAACATCTCTATAATAGATAATTGCAAAACGTTAGTTCAATAACCAGAACTTGGACAAAATAAACAAAAATGGGGCGTCTCTGCTCCGCAATGAGCCGCATTTTTGTTTATTTTGTTCAAGTTCGTGAATCGTGACAATAGTTTCGCATTACATAATTATCAAATAAAAAGAGAGGAAGAATATGTACGCATATTTAAAAGGAACGATAGAGGAAATCACAGAAGATAATCTGGTTCTGGAAGTAAATCAGATCGGATATAACATCAAAGTATCCGCAAGAACTGTCAATGCTTTNCAGGGAATNGGCAGTTTCGTGAAAATATATACATATACGCTTGTCAGAGAGGATTCTTTCAGNTTATACGGATTTCTNACAAGGGATGATNTGAATATATTTAAGAANCTGATAACGGTNAATGGCATCGGGCCGAAAGGCGGACTTGCAATTCTCTCAATTATGAGCGCTGATGAACTGCGGTTTGCAATTATTTCAGGGGATGCAAAGGCTATTTCCAAAGCTCCGGGTATAGGTGCAAAGACAGCGGAACGTGTGATTCTGGATTTAAAGGATAAGGTTTCCTTAGATGAGGCNTTNGCTCCGAANGATGAANTTTCAACTGTTTCATTGTCAGGAGAAGATAATAACAACGGAAAGAATGAAGCAATAGAAGCTTTAGTAGCGCTTGGTTATTCTGCTTCCGATGCACTNAGAGCNGTCAAACAGGTATCTATAACAGANGATAGCAGCGTCGAAGAAATCTTAAAGGCGGCGCTTAAGTACATTTTTTAATGGATAAGAAGGGATAAAACTGTAATAATGGCGAACAGAGTAATCGAAACCAACCTGATTGAAGAAGACATTAAAATAGAAGGTACNTTACGGCCACAGACATTGGATGACTATATNGGTCAATCGAAGATTAAGGAGAATCTTAANATNTATATCGAGGCTGCGAAGCAGCGGAACGATTCTTTNGATCATGTTTTGTTCTACGGGCCNCCCGGACTTGGCAAGACGACATTGGCAGGCATTATTGCTAATGAAATGGGCGTCAATATGAAGGTCACAAGCGGTCCTGCGATAGAAAAGCCGGGTGAAATGGCGGCTATNCTNAATAATCTGCAGGAAGGNGATTTGCTGTTCGTAGACGAGATTCACAGGCTGAACAGGCAGGTGGAAGAGGTTCTTTATCCTGCAATGGAAGATTATGTAATAGATATTATGATTGGCAAGGGCGCTACGGCAAGGTCTATACGTTTAGAGCTTCCTCATTTTACGTTGGTCGGAGCAACTACCAGGGCAGGTCTTTTGAGTGCGCCATTAAGAGACCGGTTTGGCGTGATTCATCATTTAGAATTTTATTCAGTTGAGGAACTTAAGCTGATAGTCCTGCATTCCGCTAAGATCCTTGGTGTGACTATCGAAGAAAAGGGNGCTTTGGAACTTGCAAGAAGAAGCAGGGGAACGCCTCGTCTTGCTAACCGCATTTTAAAGCGGGTTCGTGATTTTGCACAGGTAAAATACGATGGAATNATTACGGAAGAAGTTGCAAATACTGCTTTNGATTTATTGGAAGTGGATAAGCTTGGACTTGATCATATTGACAGAAATATTTTACTTACGCTTATTAATAAATTTCAGGGCGGTCCTGCGGGNTTAGATACGTTGGCGGCTGCTATAGGAGAAGATGCAGGGACTTTAGAGGATGTATATGAGCCGTATCTGTTGAAAAACGGCTTATTAAACAGGACTCCGCGCGGCAGGGTAGTAACCGATATGGCATATCACCATTTAGGGCTTGAAATTCCTTCNTAAGATATATATAATAAAATAAATAGACTATGCATTGATGTAATANAACACTATAGAGAAATGTGATGCGGGCTTTCTATTTTGCGAAGGGAGAAGTCTAATGTCAACAAAAACGGATACGGAAGTCATTATAGGTGGTAAGGTCTTTACTTTGAGCGGTTATGAAAGTGAAGAGTACTTGCAGAAGGTTGCTTTATACATTAATAATAAAGTGGCTGAATACGGTAAGGTTGAAAGCTTCAGAAGACAGCCGTTAGACACTCAGAACGTGCTGTTACAGTTAAATATAGCAGATGACTATTTTAAGGCGAAACAGCAGATAGCCCTTTTGGAAGAGGATTTACAGAATAAGGAAAAGGAACTGTATGACTTAAAGCATGAATTGATTACGTCTCAGATTAAACTNGAAAATACGGAGAAAAATGTTAAGAATCTTCAGGCAGAGGCAAATGAAAACGCTAAAAAAGTAGTTCGCTTGGAAACAGAATTATCGGAATTGAAAAAGAAGTAGATATCAGGCTGTCTTTTTAAGGCAGCCTTTTATATCTTATGCAGCTTTAAATTTGAGGCTTGATCAGAAGGATGTATATGGAAAAGAAAAAAGTAGAATTGTTAGCGCCTGCGGGTAATTATCAGGCATTTGTCGGCGCTATAAACGCGGGGGCGGATGCCGTTTACCTGGGCGGAGATAAATTCAGCGCACGGGCCTATGCAGATAATTTTACAACGGATGAAATATGTAAAGCACTTCGTTATGCACATTTTAATGGTAAAAAGATATATTTAACACTCAATACCCTGGTTAAAGAGACTGAGTTTTCTTTACTCTATGACTTTGTAAGACCTTTTTATGAAGCGGGGCTTGATGGAATAATTATTCAGGATTTAGGTGTTTGGCAGTATATAAGAGAGATATTTCCGGGCATGCCGCTTCATGCCAGCACACAGATGACAATTACCGGTATGATGGGAGCGGATTTTTTAAAAGAAAATGGTGCATCAAGAATAGTTCCTGCCAGAGAATTGTCGCTTGAAGAAATAAAGAAGATTAAAGAAAGAACCGGATTGGAACTTGAATGCTTCATACACGGTGCCATGTGTTACTGTTATTCAGGGCAATGTCTGTTTAGCAGTATTCTTGGCGGAAGAAGCGGAAACAGGGGAAGATGCGCACAGCCATGCAGGTTGAGTTATAGCGTATCAGATACGGATACAGGCGCTGTATCAGGAGAAATATACCCCTTAAGCCTGAAAGATATGTGTACGATAGAATATGTTCCGAAGCTTATTGAGGCAGGGATTGATTCTTTTAAAATAGAGGGTCGAATGAAGCGTCCCGAATATGCGGCTGGTGTTACCGCAGTCTATCGGAAGTATATCGACAGATATTACGAGAAAGGCATGGAGGAATACCATGTAAATAAGTCTGATATGGACAGGCTCAAGAAGCTGTATATAAGAAGTGAACTGCAGACAGGTTATTACGAAAGAAATAACGGAAGAGAAATGGTCACCCTGAATAAACCGGGGTATATAGGAAGTGATGAAACGCTTATTCAGGATATAGCAAAGCAGTATTTGCAGGATGAGAAGAAACAGCCTGCCAAAATGAGCGGAACATTCCGTGTTGGAGAAGCGGCCATGCTGCGGATAGAGGGGAACGGGATTACACAGGTTTCCTATGGAGAAGAGGTACAAAGGGCACTAAGCACTCCGATGGAGAAAGAAAAGTTTTTAAAGCAGCTTCGTAAGACAGGTAATTCTTTCGTGTACATTGATAAAGAGGAAATTGAAGTTGACAAGGATGCCTTTATGCCGGTTGCTCAACTGAATAATCTGCGCAGAGAAGCAATTGAAGCATTTGAAGATAAGGTAATTGCATCGCATGATGTTGAACATAAGAGAGAGACGTGTACGGACAGTCTTATATATAAGTATAAGTGCAATTATGCATTAAAAGATGCATTAAATGATGGTAAAGCATCTGATAGTATGCATCAAAGTCCGCAGATCCATATAACTGTAAAAAGTATGGAACAACTACATATAGTATGTCAGTATTCGTGTGATAGACTCTATATTGATAGTGATCTATATATTGAGGAATTTGACCGAATTAGTCAATATTTGTATACTTATGGAAAAAATGCAATTTATCTTGCATTACCCTATGTTATACGTGAAAAAGACTTACAATATCTAAAAAAATTACATCGTTTACTGAATAATGTAATAAAGGGTTTCCTTGTTCGGAATCTGGAATCACTTTTTTGGGTATTTTCTCTGCATGGCAACTATGATATAGTAACAGATACAGGAATTTATTGTTTTAATGCTGAGACGGTCAGATTTCTCGGCAGATACAGTGTCGAATGTTATCTTCCGTATGAATTGAATGAAAAAGAGTGTCGCAAACTTACAAATGCATACCGTGATAAGGCTGATGATAGAGAACAGCAGAAAATATCAATGACGGTATATGGCACGATACCTATGATGATTACAGCTAACTGTGTTAAAAAAACAACATCTTCCTGCCAAAAAAGTGCCTGTTGTCATTTATTGTATTTAACGGACAGATATAATAAAAGATTTCCTGTGCTGTGTAATTGCAGGCATTGTTATAATATTATATATAACTCCGTGCCATATTCATTACACATGAAAAAGAAGGAATTACTTAAATTAGGGCTGTTTGCAATCCGTTTAGACTTTGTATCGGAGACTGAGACGGAAATTAAAGATATTTTGGAATATTATTTTGATAAAAAGGAAGTATTTCCGGTTACCGAATATACTACAGGACATTATAAGAGGGGCATAAATTAAAAGTATGAAAATAAATTTTCATACTATTGATTGGTAAATGCGCTAAAGCGCACAAGGGGTATAAATATGGAATTTTATATTACAGAGATTTCCAAGTATTTAATTNCATTATTGCTCGCATTATATACATTAGAATGCTTCCTTGTATTCCGTTATCCAAATGATGAAAAAAGAAACGGAATTTATATAATGCAGATGATTTTGATGTTTTTATTTCATTTTTCATGCTTTTTGGTTATCTGTTTTGAAACAGGTGAGCTGGAATATTTATTTTTCTATATTTTTCAACAGATATTATTATTTGCNGCCATAGTCCTGTTCCATATGATTTATCCTAAAGGAAACAGATTGATCATTAATAATATGTGCATGNTGTCATGTATNGGATTNATAATCCTNACAAGACTTTCTTATGGNAAAGCAATCAGACAGTTCTTTATTGTGACAGTTTCNATTGTNNTTGGAATGATNATTCCGTATATTATTAGCAANTTCANNTTTTTAAGNAANTTTATGTGGGNATATGCNACAGTCGGAATTTGTGCTTTGGGTATTGTATTGACNTTAGGCTCTGTAACNCACGGCTCTAAAATNTCATTTTCCGTTGCCGGCATTACCTTTCAACCGTCCGAGTTTGTAAAAATCATTTTTGTTTTTTTTATAGCGAGCGCATTATATGAAGCGGATAATTTCCTTAAAATACTTTTAACNGCTGTATTGGCAGGATTGCATGTTCTGATNCTGGTAGCCTCCAAGGATTTGGGGAGNGCGTTGATTTTCTTTATCGTATATGTCTTAATGGTATATATNGCTACAGGAAAAGGACTCTATCTTTTTCTTGGGATAGCGGGAGGCTGCGGTGCGGCAGTNNTTGCATATAATATGTTTGCNCATGTAAGAATACGTGTTCAGGCATGGAAGGACCCGTGGAGCTGCATCGATGACGCCGGATTTCAGATTAGTCAGTCTTTGTTCGGGATAAGCAGCGGAGGCTGGTTTGGTTTGGGGCTTTTTAACGGAAATCCAAAGTCGATACCCTTTGTTGAAGAGGATTTTGTATTTTCGGCGGTTGCAGAGGAACTCGGAATNGTTTTTGCCATATGTGTTGTTTTGATATGTTTAAGCTGTTTTATTATGTTCATGAATATCTCTGTGAAATTGGAAGATAATTTTTACCGGCTTATTGCATTCGGTCTGGGCATCACATATATTTTCCAGGTCTTTTTGACCATTGGCGGAGGTACNAAATTTATTCCGATGACGGGAGTTACCCTGCCGCTTGTCAGCTATGGCGGAAGCTCCGTATTAACCACGTTAATAATGTTTTTTATTATAGAAGGCATNTATATTATCAGACAGGATGAAGGAGCTAAAAGTGTCAGAAAGAAAAAGCGGAANCCCCNCGAAAGAAGAGACTCAANAAAGCAGTCAGAAATTGAATATTCAGAAGCAGAATATGCGGAAGAGAACCGGTAGACAGATTCGTTTTATTACGGGCATATTTGTTGTGGCCTTCCTGGGTATGATGTCTTATACCTGCTATTATGCAATGACGAACAAGCAGGAAATGATGAATAACAGTTATAACAGCAGGCAGGACATTTTAGTTGCCCAGAATACCAGAGGGACGATTTATTCAAGTGACGGACAGATACTTGCAGATACCGTAATAGATGCTCAGGGCAATGAAAAGAGGGAATATCCTTTTTCGAATATGTTTGCGCATGTAGTAGGCTATGCTTCCAAGGGAAGATTCGGAATAGAAGCACAGGCCAACTATTATCTGATTCAATCCAATGCCAAATTGTATGATAAGGCTGCAAGCGAAATGTCAGGTGAAAAATTTCCGGGAGACAGTGTTATAACAACTTTGGACGTGGATTTGCAGGAAATTGCGTACAGGTCACTTGGGGTNTATAAAGGGGCTGTTATCATAACNGAACCCTCTACAGGCAGAATTCTGGCAATGGCATCCAAGCCGGACTTTGACCCGAATGAAATTGAAAGNATATGGGATNACCTTATAGANGAGAATACGAACGGAGTGCTTGTAAACCGGGCAACACAGGGACTATATCCGCCGGGNTCTACATTTAAGATAGTAACAGCCCTTGAGTATATACGTGAGAATCCGGATACTTATCAAGATTATAGGTATAATTGNAANGGAAGCTTCNGNTTNGATGGGGATATGATNAACTGTTATCATGGTTCCGCGCATGGAAGCGAGGATTTTACTAAATCTTTCGCCAAGTCCTGTAATTCATCTTTTGCAAATATGGGAATGTCATTAGATATGTCAAGTTTTGATGATACNTTGGAAAGTCTGCTGTTTAATCAGGAACTTCCGGTAGCTTTTTCATATAATTCAAGTAAAATAACGCTGAGTGAGGAATCATCAAATTTTGATATAATGCAGACATCCATTGGGCAGGGCATGAATCAGATGACGCCGCTTCATATGAATATGATAACATGCGCGATTGCTAATGGAGGCGTTTTAATGAAACCTTATCTGGTAGATCGTGTAGAAAACAACAGCGGCAATATTATTAAGCAGTTTTCACCCAGTGTATACAAAAATCTTATGACAGAAGAAGAGGCGGAAATTCTGACNCAGTTAATGACCCAGGTGGTTGAAAGCGGNACGGCTACAAAACTGAAAGGACTTAGTTACACCGCAGCAGGTAAGACAGGCTCTGCTGAATATAACAGCAATAAAGAAGATTCACATGCCTGGTTTACAGGGTTTGCACCGGTAGAAGACCCTCAGGTCTGTGTAACAATTATTATTGAAGGCGTGGGTTCCGGAGGCGATTTTGCAGTACCGATTGCAAAGAGGATTTTCGATGCCTGTCTTGAACAGTAGAACACAGAAAGTACAATANAAATCCCGANTAGCGGATTGGAGGAAGCATGTAATGATTAAAGCAACAAGCTGTGGCGGTGTAGTTATATTCCGCGGTAAGATACTTCTATTATATAAAAATTTTTATAATAAGGATGAAGGATGGGTACTTCCAAAAGGTACTGTTGAAGCCGGCGAGGAGCATAAAGACACTGCAATACGCGAAGTACTTGAGGAGTCGGGTGCAAGAGCCAGTATAATAAAATATATCGGAACGAGCGGATATACATTTACAGTGCCGGATGGTATTGTTGAAAAAGAAGTTCACTGGTATCTGATGATGGCTGAAAGTTATTACAGCAAACCTCAAAGGGAAGAATTTTTTGTAGATTCGGGATATTATAAATACCATGAGGCGATTCATCTGGTGAAATATGCAAATGAAAGGCAGATTTTNGAANAGGCATATAGTGAATATGTGGAACTACGGAAGAATAATCTTTGGTATTAAGCTTCCATTTTCTGGAATTAGGGTTTATAATAGAAATATATGACTAAAATATAAAGGAGGTATAGTATGAGAGCGTCTTCTATGGATACGCATATGGGTAATATTTCAATCGGTCACGAAGCAATTGCACAATATGCCGGCTCGGTAGCNATGGAATGCTTCGGCATTGTCGGCATGGCAGGAATGAACGTAAAGGATGGATTCATAAAATTACTGAAAAAAGAGAGCATGACGCGTGGCATTCAGGTTGCATTTAAAAACAATAAAATGATACTGGATTTTCATGTGATTGTTTCCTATGGTGTCAGCATTCTCGCCGTAGCAGATAATCTGATTGACAGTGTGAAATATAAAGTGGAAGAATTTACCGGAATAGAAGTTGAAAAAATAAACATCTTCGTTGAAGGTGTAAGAGCAATTGACTAAGGGAGGATCTGAGGTGACTTCAAATATAATTGATGCTAAGATGCTTGCCAAGATGTTCTTAGCAGGAGCAAAAAATCTTGAAAGCAAAAAAGAATGGATTAATGAGCTGAATGTGTTTCCGGTACCGGATGGTGATACCGGAACNAATATGACATTGACAATTATGTCCGCTGCAAAAGATGTGGCCGCCTTNAANGATNTGGGCGNTGTTGACATGGCNTCATTATGCAAAGCAATTTCTTCAGGTTCCCTGCGCGGCGCAAGAGGAAATTCCGGAGTTATTTTATCACAGCTTTTCAGAGGATTTACCAAGGTTGTGAAGAATTATCAGGAAATTACGATTCCGGTTCTTACAGAAGCATGTGAGAAGGCTGTTGAAACTGCATATAAAGCAGTTATGAAACCGAAAGAAGGAACAATACTGACTGTAGCAAAAGGTGGCGCTGAAAAAGCAAGAGAAATGGCTGATGCNGGCGTNAATGATATGTCNGATTTCCTGAATCAGATAATTANACANGCGGANGAAGTNCTTAGCAATACNCCGGAACTTCTCCCGGTATTAAAGCAGGCAGGNGTNGTTGACTCNGGNGGTCAAGGNCTTATGCAGGTATTAAAAGGCGCTTATGACGCTTNTCTTGGTAANGAAATCGACTTTACTTTATCAGCGGATGCGGCNTCTCATGCTAAGAAATCTTCNGCCGGCAATTTTGANGCNCAGGCAGGNGCTGATATCAAATTCGGATATTGTACGGAATTTATAATAATGCTGAATAAAGTNTTTAACATTAAAATGGAAATGGATTTCAAAGAATATCTTGAATCAATCGGTGATTCCATTGTGTTAGTAGCTGATGATGACTTGGTAAAGGTACACGTACATACCAATGACCCGGGACTGGCTATCCAGAAGGCATTGAAGTACGGTGCGCTTTCCAATATGAAGATTGATAATATGAGATTGGAGCATCAGGAGAAGCTTTTCAAGATGTCCCAGAATAATGAATCTGCAANCNTTNCAGCGGCTAAAAAAGATGAAAAACCAAGTGCAGATACACCTAAAAAGGATGTAGGTTTTATAGCTGTTTCTGTCGGAGAGGGAATAAATGAGATATTCAGGACTCTTGGCGCAGATTATATTATCGAAGGCGGTCAGACGATGAATCCGAGTACTGAGGATATGCTCAATGCCATTGATCAGGTAAATGCCGATAATATTTTTATTCTGCCAAANAATAAAAATATCATTTTAGCTGCTAATCAGGCGCAANNNCTGGCAAAAGATAAGAACATCATCGTCATTCCTACCAAAACCGTACCACAGGGTATTACGGCGATTATCAACTATGTCCCTGATTTGGCTGTCGCAGAAAATACTGACACTATGACAGAAGAGATTAAGAACGTGCATACGGGTCAGGTCACATATGCGGTAAGAGATACTACTATTGATGATAAAGAGATTAAGCAGGGAGATTTCATGGGAATCGGAGATAAAGGAATACTTTCTGTCGGAAGCTCTATTTCAAGTGTTGCATTAAGTATGATTGATGAAATGATGTCGGACGATATGGAGCTTATTAGCATTTATTACGGTGAAGATGTATCTGAGGATGATGCAGAGGCGCTTCGTGCTGAAGTAGAGAAGAAATATGATGGCTGCGATATTGAGTTACAGAATGGAGGGCAGCCGATTTACTATTATATTGTGTCAGTCGAATAAAAAGGTAAAGTTTTTCACTTGTGAAAAACTTTACCTGAAAGAATGCCCTGGAAAGAAGGGCATTCTTCCGGACAGTTCCTCGGTAACATAGTGACATTATGGAACCGGGGAATTTTTATAGACAAATTCGCAACTGGACGAACTTAGCCAAAATAAATAAAAAACGGTGCTCACCGCAAGCGAAATCGCACCTTATTTTTATTTATTTTGACTAAGTTCTGGTTATTGAAATATTTTTTGTTATTATATGACAAGTACTATAGATGGTGGAAAGGCATAGCTATTTATATGGATATTACTTCACTTAAAGGGATTGGGGAGAAAACGGCTAAACTGTTTGCCAGACTTGGTATTACTACGACTGAGGAGCTGCTTTATTATTATCCAAGAGATTATGACAGGTTCGAATCGCCTGTGATGATAGCGGATGCACCGATAGGTGAACGGGCTGCGATACGTGGGATAATTACCGGAAATATGGCTTCTAAACACGTTCGTAATCTGAATATTCTGAATTTTACGGTTCAGGATGCTTCGGGCATGGTGCAGATGACATATTTTAATATGCCATATTTAAAGAATACTTTGAAAAAGGGTAGTTTCTATATATTTCGGGGATTGGTTCAGAAAAAGGGCGGAAAACTTGTTATGGAGCAGGCTAAAGTTTATAAGCCTGATGAATATGAAAAACTTGCCGACAGTCTTATGCCTGTCTATATGCTTACGAAGGGATTGAGTAATCAGGCGGTTACCAAAGCAGTTAAACAGGCATTTAAAATTAATACAATAGATGAGGACTTCCTGCCGGATGAGATTGTGCAAAAATATCAGTTTATGACGCGTAGTGATTCCGTGTATCAGATGCATTTCCCATCCGGTAATGATGTATTGATGCAGGCAAGGAAAAGACTTGTCTTTGATGAGTTTTTTCTTTTTATACTGATGCTACGCAGAATGAAAACGGAAAATAATGCGCTGCCCAGCGTATATAAAATGTTAGAGACTTCCGATGCGGAACGTCTTATAGAAGCGCTTCCTTACAGGCTTACAAATGCACAGTTGAAAGTATGGTCTGAGATTAAAGCTGA
>JAAUZS010000067.1 GCA_014804495.1 Lachnospiraceae bacterium | reverse complement strand
TGATTATGGATTATCTATGGAAAGAGGGAACGTCAAAAGAGTTTTCCGAGATTGTTGCGTTTCTGGAACAGGAAGAGGGAAAGCAATGGGCGAAACAGACCGTAAATACTTTTTTAAAGCGACTTACGGATAAAGGCTTAGTAAAAGCGGAGACTAAGGGAAGAAAAAAGCTGTATTATGCCGCACTGACTGAGACTGAATATGAGAAAGAAAAGACAAGGAAGCTGCTAAATGATTTCTATGATGGTTCAATCCTTACGTTTCTGTCGGCATTAACCGGAGGAAAAAGCATAGATGCTAAGGTTGCCGACAAGCTGAGGGCAATGATAGAGGAGGAGAATACATGACTCTGATACATACGATGGGGTTTTCTGGAAGTGTTGCAGTCATATTTTATATATTGACATACGCTTTTACTAAACGATATCTCCCGATATTATGGCATAAGATTTATCTTACTATAACAATATTTTTGTATCTCATACCATTTCAGCTTTTCAGCATTAATTATAGAGCGTGGATAAAAGGGCTGTTGGGATTGGATGATATTTATCATAACAATAACGGGATAATAAATGAAAGCAGCCGTACTATTTATGTCTATAATGGCAGTATTTATGCGCATAATATATGGTTATACCTTTTTATGGTAATATGCATAATAGTGAGCGTCTGTCTGCTTTTTAGGATTGTTATAAGATACAGAAGGCTTCAGAAAGGAATTGAGGAATGTTCTAACCTTAATGAAGATGCTACCGCAATAATAAGCGAACTCAGTCAACGAACGGGAGTGAAGGTTTATCGGTGTTGCGGACTGGATACGCCGACAGCGGCAGGTATATTGCGCGGAAAGGTCATACTGCCGGATACGGAATTGACTAAAGACAGGCTTAGGGCGGTATTAAACCATGAGCTTATTCATATAAAGGCCAGAGATAATCTTATAAAAATAATTTTACTTGTTGTTGTAGTCATGAATTTCTATAATCCGTTAGTATACTATCTGTTAAGCCGATGGAACACTGTAGCCGAATTGTATTGTGATGACAGGACGCTGGCAGGCAAGAGCGAGCAGGAAAAAAATGATTATGCTAACATGGTCATAGATTTTGCGGAAGGAAAATACAACAATAGAAAAAACCCCTTTATGGGTCTGGCGAAAAGTGCAGGAGAAAAACAATTGGAAGAGAGGATAGTGCATATAAAAAGGGCAGGAAGAAACCATGGAATTATCGGTAAGGTGATGGGGACGCTGCTTATTATGATTGCTGTTTTTTCATCATCGCTGACAGCGGCAGCTTATACACCGAGAAATGTTAGTGTACATCTGGAAGAAGAATATAGCGGAAATGAGATAGAATCATTCTTCATTTTGGGTGATGATGTATATTTAAGTGAAGATGAGACGTGGGTGTGGGAGCATCAAAAATATTTTTCGTCAGATTGTGCAATAGTTNTTGTAGATGAAGACGGCAGTATACATTGTGANANGAATACAGGAGATAATAATGAGAGATGCGCAGGATTTAACCATACATATGCGAACGGAAAATTTATGGAGCATGANAAATTGTTGAATGGAAGCTGTGTTATTGAAATNAATATTGGGAAAAGATGCAGTAAATGTGGTGATATAATTTGTAAACAGCATATAAGTACACTTTTAATTGATATATGTGCTCATTTTTCTCNTGAAGATAATAATGAAGCAATAGCGGGAGATAATACTCAGTANATCGACTTTAATCTGCCGATTTACAGTGGAGTAATAGTATATACAGATTCAGGACCTAATAATTCCGGCTCTGCTTATATAGATGTAACAGAAAGTTCGATTAAATATGTTGAAATGGGTATCTGTGATTCTGATAGTAAGGAGCTTATTAATGGAAATAAATATATGAAAAACGGAATGTCTCCGATAGATATACCGGGCGGCATGAGTTTTTCCTNTNTAAATCAACNCCCTGATCAAAATATTTGTGCAGGTTTCTATAGGACNGGAATATCCGGTGAAAATTACGTGTCCGGAAAGTTTTACTATAATTATGAAAATGTTTCTGAATAAAAAACATAGGAGGTTTTAAATAATGAAAATGAAGAAAAGAATGGGAATGAAAAAAAGATTAAAATTGAAGGAAAGATTAAAAACATACATTTCGCAGCTTGTTTTAACAGCAATGCTGGTTATTACCTTTAGTATTCCTGTATATGCTGCGGTTAATGGGACTTATATAAATGGCAGGGAAGGTAAAACGTATTATAATGACTTTGACGTACCTCTTTATAATGGAGTGGTATATACAACTTCAGGAGCAAATACTTCAGATGAAGTATATGTGAATGTAACAAATGCTTCTGTTAATTTCGTAGAAGTGGGGATTTATCCTGCCGACAGCGAGTATATGATTAACGGGCGGTTTGTAATGGAGACACCGGGGTTAAAGAGTTTTTCTTCTGTGCATCAATATCCAAATCAGCATATCCGGTTAGGTTTCTGCCGGACAGGGATAACCGGTGAGGATAATTATGTGAAAGGAAGATATTATTATAATGGAGTATAAAAAAGAGGTACATATGACGGCATCGAATTCAGGACTATACGATTTATACTTGGATTTAAGACGAGGACTGTCNGATAANCGGTTTTGGTCAGTGCTTGNTNTTTTTTCACTTGTGTTTTTACTTCATATCATATTGACTGCTATCTGGCCTTTGACATGTCATTATTATGGCGGCAGGGGATATATATTTGAATTAATGCCAGGCGTACCATTTGCCGCGCAGACAGAAATTCGGAGATTAACCAGTATGGAGCTTCTTGCCAGTTTCTTTCCGTTTATTGGTTCGGTNGCTTATGCNTATACTATTATGGATGACAGAAAGAATGGGTATTATATCCAGCAGACACAGAGAGTNGGATTTTCAAGATATTACTGGTGTAAGCTAATCGCCGGNAGTATNTTAAGNGGNATTTTNGGNGCATTAATAATGGTNAGNATATGNCTGCTTGTNGTTTTGTTTATTACATANAATCCTTTCTTTNAGAGANGCCGTANANTATTATNCCCAATATGATGATTTCTCACCCGGTTATATCGCTTGGGAATATGGAGAAGGAAATACGCTTATAACGGTTACCAATCCATGGGTATGGTGGTTTATCGGAGGTATTAAATATTTTTTAGAAGGAATGCTTTTCGGNCTNATNGCATCTGTAATAGCNTTTTTTNCAGACANCAGGGTGTTTATGACNGCNTGTCCAATCCTTTATTTCATTATTGAAGACAAAGTACTTTATATGTTAAGATACTTGTTTGGTATTGGTTCCAATGTATCTATGATTCTTGGAAAATTTTCTTTTCGCTCCGAAATGGGATACTTCTCATATGGTAATCTGTATCATTTTGCGTTGTTGATATTTCTGATAGTTTTATTTTTGAATCTGGCATGGCATTTTAAAAGACGTGCAGAGTGCATGTATATGGAAGGAGGNGATGNAGATGATTAAGAGTCAGCTTGAAGCTGTACTGCGTAAACCGGCGGTGCGTCTGAAAATCTTTGTCATTACACTTCTTTTTATTCCTGCATTGATTGAGCAGACAGGTAATGTTATCGGGTTTGCGAGTATGTTTGGTGGGGAAGGACAGGCTACAGTAGCAATTATACTACTTGAAACCTTTAATTATCTGTATTTTTATGTAGATATACTTATTGTCGGATATATTTTATTGATACCGGATATCGTAAGAGACGAATATATAGATAAGCAGTCTGTCATGCACTGCTTATCCAGAAAAAAGGCGGCAGGAGCTGCACTTGCGAGGATTATTGCTTTTTCCGTACTGTATATGCTATGGTTTGTTTTTCTGACAGCACTTATTTCAGGTGTACGGCTGTGCAATTTTTCTCTTGAGTGGCCGCGTTTTTTCAGCGTAATGATAAAGAGTATGATATCAGAGGGACAAATGATGAGTTTAATTATGCTTCCTGAGGGCTGCATGGAGTATTCTGTTTTAACAGTACTCATTTTAGTCCTGCTGCGCAGTGTGCTTGGATTTATTTTTCTGGGGATGCTAGCCAGCCTGATAACGCTTCTGACGAAAAAGGTAAAATATGGAGTAGGCATTATCATTTTTCTTTTGGTTGTGACGTTATTCATATATTACGAGTATGTCGGAGGTTATATTCCTTACTATAATCCGTCCCTGCCGCTTGCTCAGTCAAAAGTTTTGGTTGATGTAATCAAGACAACCATTGTGCCCTTCTTTACGTTCAGGAGCATCAGAGACGATTTTACATACTGGATACGGTATGGAATTCTTTCAGGTCTGGTATTAAGCATAATAACAGGTATTGGAGTATGGATTTACTATCAGAAAGGGGATTTAGGCAATGCAGATCAGGATGAATAATGTCGGTAAGACAGTAAAGGGCGTAGAACTCATAAAAAACATAAATCTGACGCTTGATTCAGGAAATATCTACGGTTTCGTAGGAGATAACGGGGCGGGTAAGACAGTGCTGTTTAAAGTACTCCTGGGGCTTATGAAGAAAACGTCAGGCATAATTACCATAGATGGATATGTATTGACGGACCTTCTTAAAGATGTAGGCTTTATCATTGAGCGTCCTGAGTACATACCGTATTATACCGCTTATAAGAACCTTGCCGTAATTGCAGCCTATAATAAGAAAGCTGGTGATGCACGTATACGTGAAGTTCTTGAAATGTTCGGCTTAAATCCGGATGATAAGAAAACGGTGGGAAAATATTCGCTGGGGATGAAGCAGAAGCTTGCGCTGTCTATGGCTTTTATGGAAGACCCTGCGATTCTGATTCTGGACGAGCCGCTCAGCGCTTTGGATGAAGGCTCCGTAAATAATGCAAGGGAACGCATTCTTGAAGAGAAGAAACGCGGAAAACTGATTCTGGTTGCTTCCCATTATAAAGAGGATATTAATTCGTTGTGTGATGTTGTATATAAAATGAAGGACGGAGAAATTGTTGAATAAAGAGAAAACTGATTAAATAAAATTTCTTTACTATCATGATAAGATATAGTAAAATGAGGCTGTGATGAGTGAAAAATTATATGAAATTAACGATATGGTAAAGGCTGGCTGCAATGACTGCAAAGGCTGTTTCGAGTGTTGTCAGGGAATGGGACAGTCCATTGTGCTGGACCCTTATGACATATGGCAGTTAGAATGCGGTTTGAATTGTACGTTTGCTGAGCTTTTACAAGGAAAAGAGCTGATAGAGCTTAATATAGAGGATGGGCTTATTCTTCCGAATTTGAAAATGCAGGGAGCTATGGAGAAATGTGGATTTTTGAATGAAGAAGGAAGGTGCAGTATACATGCATACAGACCCGGTTTATGCAGGCTGTTTCCGCTCGGCAGGAATTATGAGAATCATAAATTACAATACTTTTTGCTGGATGGTGCCTGTATATGTACAAGCATGACTAAAGTTAAGGTGAAAAAGTGGCTTGAAATACAGGATAGCAGAAAATATGAGGAGTTTTTAATAAGCTGGCATGATTTAAGACGCAGACTGGAAGAGAAGATTGCGGGTTTGGAAACTGATGCAGAAGCAGGCTTATCTGATATGGATATTATGAAGGAAATCAATATGAAGCTATTACATATCTTTTATGAAACACAGTACAAATCAGATGATTTTTATGCGCAGTTTGATGCAAGAAAATCACTTTTTAGCAGTATGACCTCTGAAGCAGCGGTAATAATAAAATAGAGCAAGTTTTTACGAAACTAAATATTTCCAATATGTAGAAGTATGATAAAACAACAGATGTTTTGAAATAATATGAAAGGACGAAAACAATGAAAACAAAATCGAAGAAAACATTAAGCATCTTAGTAATCCTGATATTGTGCATGTCAGCATGCACGGCATGTGGAAAAGCAGGAGATAGCACAGATGTTCATATTGAAGGAGAGCTGACGGATATTCTGGCGCAAATCTATGATGGTGCGGATTTGGATTCCGAGACGAAGGAAGCTATGGCAGAAAGGTATATGACTGATGTACTTACGGAAGATAATGCTGTGATGTTTTTAGGCGCTTCCGAGGTATCTTATACGGAAGGAATCGTATCGGTTCCATTGATGAATGTAATTCCATATCAATGTGTACTGCTTCGTGTTAATCCGGATGATGTTGATTCGGTTAAAACGATTTTATTGGAAAATGCCGACTTGAATAAATGGGTCTGCGTAAGCGCTGATAAAGCTGAAGCAGAAAGCATAGGAGATTTGGTATTGTTTGTAATGGGTGAAGAGAATGTAGCTGATGCCATAGTTGCCTCTTTTAAGGCATTGAAATAATAGATTGAAAAAGGAGCATGGCTATTAGTGTGAAAATACAGCATGATTAAAAATAAACCCAAACGGAGCGATTTAGCTTGCGGTGAGCACCGTTTGGGTTTATTTTTAATATGACTTAACTTCTTTCCACAACTCATTGTATAATAAATCGCCATCTTCACCCAGATATTTGTATGCTTCCAGATTCTGATATTGAGACAAATCAGGGAAAGCGATAGGAGAATTTTTGATTTCTTCATCCTCAATAAGTTCTTTAGCGGCATCATTTGGTGTGGAGTAGGTGATGTATTCAAAGTTCAATAGCGCAATGTCTGCACGGCACATGAAGTCAATGAACTTCTCGGCGTTTTCTTTGTTTGGTGCATTTTCCAGGATTACCCATGAATCAATCCATACGTTTGTGCCTTCCTCTGGAATTACATATTCCAAATCGGGGTTTTCATACTGTGTATAAATTGCCTCTCCGGAATATATAACGCCGATAGCTGCTTCACCGCCAATCATTTTATCCCGGACCTGATCGATGACATATGCCTGAACCAAAGGTTTTTGTTCAATCAAAGTGTTTTTAACGGTCTGCAGTTTATCTGGGTCAACGGTATTCAAAGAATAGCCGTAAAGCTTTTCCACTACCATAAAGGCGTCACGGACAGAATCCTGCATTAGGATTTCATCTTCATATTTTTCATCCCAGAGCTGCGCCCATTTTGTTATCGGTTCATCCACCATAGTCTTGTTATAGAGGATTCCCACGGTTCCCCAGCAGTAAGGGATAGAATATTTATTGCCGGGATCAAAATCTTCGGACATTTCCCAATACTGACTGCCTATATTTGCCTTTGCATTTGGAATATTGTCATAGTCTATTTCCGCCAATAATCCGTTATCTATCATTTTATTAATCATATAGTCAGAAGGGCAGACTACATCATAGTTCGCTGCGCCTGCAGCTATTTTCGGATACATGGTCTCATTTGTCTCAAACTCATCATATATTACCTTGATACCGGTCTCTTCCTCAAACATTACAAGAACATCAGGGTCAATGTATTCACCCCAGTTATATACGATAACTACGCCGTTTTCTCCGGGCTTGGGAAGACCACAGCCGGTTATTAGTATCATAAATGCAACAGACAGAGCTAAAATTAATATTTTTTTGAATATATTCTTATGTGATTTATGCATAGAAATACCCATGCTCCTTTCATAATCAATTCTTCTGCTTCTTAGTCGGCGTCATATTGATAAGAAACAGCAGTACCAGCACAGTAACGAATATAATCGTGGAAAGTGCATACATTTCAGGCTTTATTCCTTTTCTTACTTCCGTATATATTTTAGTTGATAATGTATCTACGCCTGCGCCCTTCGTAAAATGAGTAATGATAAAGTCGTCAAGCGACATTGTAAACGCCATCAGGAATCCTGATAAAATGCCGGGCATTAAATCGGGAAGAGTAACCTTGAAAAAAGCTGTTATATGCGAAGCCCCTAAATCCAATGCCGCTTCATAAGTATGCGGATTTAACTGAGACATTCTAGGCATAATACTCAAAATCACATAGGGAATATTAAACGTAATATGTGAAAGGAGAATAGTGCCGAATCCGAATTTAAGTCCCATACTGATAAACAACAGCATAAGTGAAATACCGGTTACGATATCTGCATTCAGCATGGGGATATTGGTGATGCCCATCAGAATTATCCGCGGTTTACGCTTCATTCTGCTCATGGCAACACAGGTAATCGTACCGATTACGACTGCAACTATGGAAGATATAAAGGCAATCAGCAAGGTGTTGCCAAGTGCATTGAGGATGGTTTCGTCCTCCAGCAGAGCAACATACCATTCAAATGTAAAACCGCCCCATTTAGCCCTTGTTCTGCTTTTATTAAATGAAAGTACAATCAATGTGCCGATTGGTGCATAGAGAAAGACAAAAATCAGCGCTATATAAAGTTTCCTAAGTATTTTCATAACTATTTACCTCACTTTTGTGTTACGGTATGCTACAAAACGGAACCGGTTCCTTCTTTATCAAACAACGAAGTAATAATCATATTGATGATAATGAATACCATCAGAATAATGGACAGACCGCTGCCCAGATGCCAATTGCTCGCCTGAGTGAATTCCTGCTCTATTACATCACCGATTAGCAGGACTTTACTTCCGCCAAGGAGAGTGCTGATAACGAAAGTGGTGAGAGCCGGAACAAATACCATAGTAATGCCGCTGATGATGCCCGGTACTGACAGGGGCAGTATTACATGGAAAAAAGTCTGTATCTTGTTTGCACCTAAGTCTTTAGCCGCATTTATAACATTTTCATCAATCTTAGACAAAGCGTTATACAACGGCAGCACCATAAACGGCAGAAAGTTATATACCATACCAAGTATAATTGCATACGGTGTATTGATAATATGCATATTCGGAAGACCTAAGAAAGAGAGTATGCTGTTTATTACGCCTCTTTTTTCAAGCAAAGTTTGCCATGCAAGTGTACGCAGTAAAAAATTCATCCACATAGGCAGGATAAAAATCAGGATAATAAAGCCGTATTGACCGCCCTTCATATTTGTAAGTATCATTGCAAGCGGATATGCAAGTACAAAGCATAAAACGGTACTTATGATGGATAGCAAAATGGAGCGCCAGAGTGCTCTTGCATGTCCGATTGAAGCAATCGCGGTAATATTTTCCAACGTAAAAGCTCCTGTTTTATCCGTAACGCCATAGTATATAATCATGCACAACGGTATGATAATAAACAGCGCCGACCATAAAGTGTAGGGGGCTGCCAATAATTTACTTTTAGATTTCAATTGCTACCGCCTCCTCATCTTCAGATTCAGGCTTATTCATAATCTGGATATTGAATGGATCTACCCTTATTCCGACTTCTTTTCCGACAGGAAAGAGGGTAGTGGAATGAACAAGCCATTCAAAACCGTTCGCCATAACTTCCATTTCATAGTGTACGCCTTTGAAAATCAAATGTGTTACGACACCCTTAATAGTACCATCCTCCGGTTCTATGAGTTCCACATCTTCCGGACGGATTACGACATCCACAGGTTTATTGGTACCAAATCCCGTATCCACACAGGCAAATTTGGCTCCCAGAATGTCAACTAATTTATCTTCGATCATAGTAGCGCCAATTATATTACTGTCGCCTATGAAATCAGCAACAAAGGCATTTTCCGGTTCATTATAGATAGACTCAGGAGAGCCAATCTGCTGGATATAACCCTGATTCATGACGACAATCTTATCGGACATGGTTAGGGCTTCTTCCTGATCGTGGGTAACATATATAAAGGTAATTCCTAATTCGTTTTTCATGCGTATAAGCTCATACTGCATTTCCTGACGAAGCTTTAAATCAAGAGCACCCAAAGGTTCGTCCAACAGCAGTACCCTCGGTTCGTTGACTATAGCCCTTGCTATGGCGATACGCTGCTGCTGACCGCCGCTTAGTGAATCCGGCATGCGGTTTTCATAGCCTTCAAGATTTACCAGTTTCAAGGCATATTTGATTTTATCATCTATGTAACTCTTGGTTTTTTTCTTGATTTTTAATCCAAAAGCTATGTTTTCGGCGATTGTCATATGCGTGAAAAGTGCGTATTTCTGAAATACGGTATTCAAATGTCTTTTATTGGGCGGTACATTGGTAATGTCCTGACCGTCAAAGATTACTTTACCGGTATCGGGATTAGCGAAACCGCCAATTATGCGCAGAGTAGTTGTTTTCCCGCAACCGCTTGGTCCAAGCAGGGTGACAAATTCATTTTCATTAATATTCAGTTCAAGCTCATCTAAAACCATCTGGCCGTCATATGATTTTGAAATATTTTCAAGTCTGATCAACTCTTTTTGCATTGGTATTTCCTCCATGTTATCTTTTCAATTTTTATATCAGAAGTTAGGCGGAGTGCTTACCCATATAAATGTGGCTCCTGATTTTTCACCCGCTTTTATGTAATGTCTGGAGTCCGGTTTAAAATAGAAGGACTCGCCTTTTTTAGCCTTTATAGTTCTGTTCCCAAGGACAATATAGATGGTTCCGGACAGTACATAGCCAAATTCTTCACCCTCATGCGGAAGATCGGGATATGTAGAACCTCCGGCATCTAATGTAACACGTATNGGCTCCATCATATTTTTCTGTGCATTCGGNATNATCCATTCCACGGTNCTGTGCAGCTCATCATCCCGTTTTTCAAAATAATCATTATTGCCAAATACNATCTGTTCATCCGTCATGTCTGNNAANAAATTCTGTANGNTNGTGCCCAGACATTGCAGTATATCAACTAANGTAGCAATAGAAGGGGAAGTCAGGTCATTTTCCAACTGACTGATAAATCCCTTAGACAGTTCACAGCGGTCGGCAAGTTCTTCCTGCGTAAGTCCCTTTTTGATGCGCAGNTCCTTGATTTTATTTCCAATTTCCATTCTATCTAATGAATCCATGTAATACCTCGCTTTATTCGTAAGTATCAAACCATCTGAATGCATGTATTGATTCAGTGATAATAAACTTAAAGTTTACTAACACTAAACAAACACTGCTATCCATTATACATATATAGAGGGAGATGTCAATATGTGATTTAGAAAAATATTGATTAATGTCAATTCTCTTTTTCTTGACTAGGTTTCGGTTTCATTGTAGCATAATATTAAGGGTAAAAAGTGAAGAAAAGAGCATTTAACTACTGGTTTTGAGTCAACAGAGGAAGATGCAAGGTACAAGTTTGGAAGTAAACTTTCAAACTATTGATTAGGAAGTGCGCTAAAGNGTACAAGGGGTATAAATATGATAAAACAGGAATTTTGGAATGAAAATGAAAGCTACATAGATACGGTTATGAATACGCTGAACGGTCTGGCGGAAGATACCTATATTTATATTCTGAATTTAGAACAGAATAAAGCATGGTTTTCAGATAAGACAAGAGCCTATTTTGGGATTCGGGAAAAGCATGCATTAAATCATTATGAGATTATCAGTGAGCTGATTCATCCGGATGATAAATGGGAGTATGAAGAGGAACTTCCTAAGCGGGTAAAGGGAAAGGATCTTGANCGGCAATTATGTGTGCGTATGAAAGGCATTTCCGGNGAATACAATATGTTCAGTTTTCATACAGATATTGTGACAGACGAAAAAAATGCAGAATCGTATTTGCTGATCCTGATGCATAATGAAAGTATCCTGCCAAGGATTGACGCATTTACGAATTTATATTCCTATGCAAGATTCGCGACTGACTTAGAGGCAATAATTGAAAATAANGAACCTTTTGCCGTATTAATGATTAAGCTGGAGCGTTTTACCAATTTGAATATAATTTACGGCAGTGATTTTACTAACCAGACTTTAAAAGAAGCAGCACTCCAACTTATTTTTATGATGGATGAGAACAGCGCTGTTTACCGTCTGGATGGTCCGAAATTTGGCTTTATATTAAGGGGATGCGGCAGAGAGCAGCTTCTTACTTTCGAGCAGGCGGTCAGGGAGAAGCTGTCAAAGGGAGTATATGTAAANGAAAGACAGATTTCNTTGAAAATATGTGCAGGAGCAATTTTAATAGAGCAGTATGGTGGNGAAGCAGATTCTATAAGCTCTAAAGCCGCATATGCACTGGGNCATTCAGAAGCAGAGCATCAGGGGAGATTGATTATATTTAATGATGAAGTGCGCACTTCGCATAGTGTAGATTTGGATTTAATGAAAGTAATTCATCAGTCGGTCAGGGAAGGATGCGATGGATTTTATGTTGTATATCAGCCGATTGTAGTTTCTGAAACAGGCCGGATTGTAGGAGCAGAAGCGTTAGTCAGNTGGCGAAAAGAACCATATGGAGCCGTGCCGCCCGGAATGTTTATCGAATGGATGGAAAAAGATCCTTTAATGTATGAACTCGGCAATTTTGTGTTGAAAACGGCTCTGCGTGAAGCTGTTGGGATTCTTGATGTTCTGCCTGAATTTGTTATTAATGTAAATGTGTCGGCAAGACAGATGGAGAGAGAAGAGTTTCGCCAAGAAGTGCTGCNCATTTTGGAGCAGACGAAATTTCCGGCAAGTCATCTGTGTCTGGAACTTACTGAACGGTGTAGGGATATGCCGTTAGATGTTATAAAGAGGGAAGTGGAATTTTTCCAGGGTTATGGTATACGTATGGCAATGGATGATTACGGGACCGGCAGTGCGTCCTCAGGAATCGTACTTAATGCTCCGATGGATGAGATNAANNTGGATATGAGTTTTATCCGTGGAATTACCGAAGATNCCAAAAAACAGGCTATGGTTAAGTCGATTGTAGATTTTGCGAACAGCTGCGGTATGAGTACNTGTCTGGAAGGCGTAGAAGACGAAGAATTACAGAATTACCTGAGGGAATATGGAGCCACATGGTTTCAGGGATATTACTATTCGATGCCGGTGGAAATAGAGAAGTTTTGGGAATTGGTGAAAAATCATGAAAAATAGGTAAGTTTAGTGCTATAGTGCTTCCGGCGCTGCCAAAACTCGCAGGTTGAGGAAGGAGCATGGATTTTATGGGATNTATACGAAGTTTTTTTGTTTCCTTTATACCAAAGCATGTGAGTAACCGGNCATTTTTGAATATTTATCATGCGCTTACATGGATTAAAGTGCCACGGAGGATTAGAGAGAAGAATTATACTTTTAATTGTGAACAGTTAAAAAGTGAAAAGTGGGATGTGTGGAATAAGTCTTCTGCTTATATTGAGAATCAGAGCGAGTGGAAGAATATTAGATTTGGAACGGGTTCACATCATAATATGAGTTATTCCGGCTGTGAGGTCATTGCCTCATACAACGCGTGGAAAGCATTGAAGGGTTCAGGTTCGCCGGAGCAGATGGCAAAATTNATNCTTGATTATGAANCACATGGCGCNGCGCTGNGNGGTGAGTTNGGAACNTCACCATATGCGATNGNAAANTATTTTAAGAAAAANGGGTTTTCTGTGGNNNCNGCNTANGGTGATGATAATACGGCAGTGTATGCGATCGGTAATACATATAAGGTTATGATAGCTACTGTATATAATGATAGAAATGATATAACTAAGCAGGTACATACAGTATGTATCACTTTCGATTCAAAGAAGGGATATATCCTGCATAATGCCTATCTTGTAAATAAAAGCGGGACTTACGTCGAAAGTGCTCCGTATGGTACTCTGGCGGAGGCAATAGAACATATATCAAGGCGTGAGACGAAGCTGATATATTTGATTGGGATAGGGTGTTGAAAGTGATATATCCCCATATTAAAGGAAAGACTTAGTTTGTTTTTAAATTACTTTTTTGCATATATTTGCAATCTACGGAATGTTTCAAAACAAGTACCGTCAGTTTGTCTGGTTTTTTCTATCATTTCTTCAATTACTTCTTTACGGAACGTACTTTTAAGAGTATCGGGAATACGTTCTATAAATGGGACAATACATGGCTGGTCTATCCATTTTATCATCTCATCAGAAGTGGAAAAATATCTATCCCGATTTACTTCTTCAATTGTAAATTCTGTAAAACCGAATTTAGAAATAAGTTTTTCATATTGACTTTTTGAAGGCATAAACCACGGCATTTTAAAATTTTTGAAAAAATCCCTATACTTATCATTATAAATTTTACCTTGTATTACTTCAAAAAAATTTGTGATATTGCCATGACCTCCAAAACTCCATAATATTATACCGTTTGTCTGTAATGCTGCAAAAGTATTATGTAAAAGCAGATTATGGTCATTTATCCAATGCAATGCGGCATTAGAAAAAATAACGTCAAACTCATTGAAAAAATGCAGATTATTAATATCCATTTGAACAAAATCAAGATTATCCCGGTAAAGTTTTTTTGCAGTATTGATCATTCCGATAGATGCGTCCACACCCAATACTTTTCCATTTGGTACAAGTAATGATAGCTGTTCTGTTAAAATTCCGTCACCGCACCCTAAATCCAGTATTGTTTCATTGCCTTGTAAAGATAACTGAGAAATAAGGTTTGTACCCCATTCTTTTTGCGGTAAAGAGGCCGCTTTGTATTTCTCGCCATTAAATTCATATGTTTTCATATTTGTTCTCCTTTATGGTTTTCTTGAATTATACTTTTGATAATGATATAATTCAAATATATATAAATTATAAATACTATAAAAAGAATTTATGGGAAAACCAATATGGAAAACTTTGATAATATCTCAAAATATAGAATTTTTCTTGCGGTTGCCGAATGTAAAAGTATTTCGAAAGCAGCCGCACAATTATATATTTCTCAACCGGCAGTAAGTATAACGATAAAAAAGCTTGAAGAAAGTCTTAATGCAACGCTCTTTATTAGAAGGTCCAAAGGGGTTGAACTTACGGAAAACGGTAGAAAATTATATGACAGTGCAAAGAAAGCTTTTAATATAATTTCAGATGCGGAAGACAGGCTTAGGCTTCAACAAAATACAGGTTATTTGCGGATAGCATCAAGTAATGTATTGTGCAAACATTTTCTTATGCCGTATCTCAAAGCTTTTACAAGTTTATATCCTAATACGGATGTGTCTATTACCTGTACATCGTCAGCGTCAGCTTGTTTAATGGTTGAGCAGTGTGAAATAGACTTAGCGCTTGCAGCAAAACCGGAAAATTTAGGAATGGCATCGTATTACTCTTTAGGGGTGATTGATTATATTTTTGTATGTACTCCGGCATATCGGGATAAATTAAATTGCGATAATGACAAAATATTTGAATATGGCAATATTATGCTGCTTGATAAGGATAATGTTTCCCGCAGACACTTGAACAGTTACTATGCACAAAACAATATAAGACCTTTGCATATTCTGGAAGTGAACGAAATGGATATGCTCATTGAATTTGCGAAAATGGGGATAGGTATATCTTGTGTTGTAAAGCAATTTGTCGAATATGAATTAAGCACAGGCTCACTTATAGAAATAGAATTATCAAAACCTATACAGTCCCGTGAGATTGGTTTTTTGTATAATGTTATTCAGCCGATGAATGAGAATGTATTGAAGTTTATAAATGCGGAAAAAGATTAAGAATGTGAAAGCATACAAAATAATTGAATTTAAAGAAAATACATATTATAATCAAAGCAAAGAGATTTAAGGAGAAAGTAAGAAAAAATAAAGGATAATCAACAATATGGAAACATTAAAAAATATAAGCTTAAATAATGAAGTTATTGAAAAAATAAAGATAGAAGCACCTGATATGATCAGAAAATTTATGGAAAAAGATCTTGTAAAGATGCTTCTTTACGGTTCATGTGCAAGAGGGGATTTCAAAGAACATTCTGATGTAGATATAGCCCTTCTCACAAAAGGAAAACGAAAGGATAACTGGAAATACAATGATAAAATTGACGAGGTTGCAACAGAATTCGCGTTGAAGTATTTTGCTGTAGTAAATTTTGTGCTCCTTCCTTATGATGAATTTGAAGAAAAAAAGAGCTGGTATGGTTATTTTAAAAACATTGACAGGGAGGGAATAAAACTATATGGATGAAAAGGATTATGAGTCTTTGATATCAGTACGATTTGATAGAGCAAAAGAGTTATATTCTGAAGCAAAAGAACTGGTAAAGATGGATTGTTATAAATCTGCAAATAATCGAGCTTTTTATGCAATTGAAAAATGTATAAAGGCGCTTCTGGCGACACGTCAGATGGATGTGGAAACGCATAATGGAGCGGTGTCTCAGTTTAATCTCATTTTTATTCATCAAGAGAATACTGTCTTTACAAAGGATGATTATCAGAAAATTGCAAAGGCTGATCGGATAAGAAATGCGTCTGATTATGATGATTTTTACATTGTAAATAAAGAAGAAACGAAAGAACTTCTGGAATTTGTACAGGATTTGCTTAAAAAGACAGAGTCAGAAATTAATAAAATATTGAAGTGAAAATATACAATATGCATAATGACATAAACTTGAAGGCTGAGAAAGGAGCATGGTCATAAATTTGAAACGATTAGAGACTTTTGAATCTATGATGAAAATGATTCTTGAACAATCCGAGTCTGAAAAAATATGATGAACGAACTGAAGATGCAGGGCAAGGAAAAATCTGCAACATATCGACAGTACATGGGAAATCGGTCATTTTACAATCGTATAATTGCACTGTATAAAGAATATGGTCTATTAGAGTGACAAATTAAGATCGATTTACGCCAGATTAGCAATGAAGTAGAAAAGTGGTTAACAATGAACTCAGTAGGTTTCTCCGGAAGATTAAAAAAGAAATATAATGCAGTTGACGTACAGAACGCAATATGCACATATGCAAAAGAACATGGGCTTGCTGTTCAATGTACTGATGAAAGCAAAACATTCGTTTGTATCAGTTACGCAGCTTTTTTACAGCATATGAAGTGTTTGATGATTTCGGGATGTGGGCGGAATTTTGTTATCAGAAAGAGCCGGTACAAATCAAATTGCGGGAGTTAACTGAGGAGGAAGCCAAAATAATAGAGCATCTGAACCTTTCTCGTTGCATGGATTCCTGTCAGATGCTGCTTGGGATTATTGAGTTATTTATATGGGACAAAGGACCATTCATAGATAAAGTTTTAGGCGACTGGTCCATTATGATACAGAAGATTCGGAATGAAGTACAACGTGCTGCCCCTTTATGGCTATATGGAATCGTAGATACATGGATTTATTACTGCATGGACTTTTGCGGAAAACCCGTCAGTGAATATCCAGAGAATAACAAGAAACTTAAGGGAGGCAATGTGGGCAGCTTCCTTTGGATTTACAGCTAATATCATTCATGTATGGGGCGGGTGCACTGGGAAACTAGAGAAAGATATTACTGTATTTTTTGAGTACGAAAGTCAGAAATGCATGCGTAAAACTGGTTATGGGCTGGATCAGTCCTTTGAAGGTGTGTATCGCTATGTCCTTTCATCGTTGGAGTATCTTGGATTCCGTATACGGCAACAGCCAAATTATCCTTCTGAAAAGTTGGATGTAGCTTGTTTTGACTATTATTCATTGATATAAAGTTTTTACAGTTTACGTTCAGCAGAAGATTTCCGGTTTGTTCAACAAATCTTTTAAAAATTTTAAAGTCGCTTCGGCGGCTTTTCAACTTTATATACCTCCGGTTCTCCAAAATACAGAACTGCAATCTGTACCCAAAAAAACGCGAATTGTACCAAGGAGACAAATATTTACCTTTTATATGATATTATTTTTGAAGTAAAAAGTAATAAAAGGTTGAAGAATGCGGAGGATTGGGAAGTATGGTAAACGAGGCTGAGTTTAAAAAAGCTAATAATTATTCGCTGAAATGTATGCGCGTTGCCTTTATTGTATTGGTTATAGCGTGGATTTTGAATATACTGCATATTTTCATAGTGGACCAGGCCATTATGAACAGCGCTCTCATTGGTGTAACAATATTTGTAACGCTCGGACATGCCGTTAAATATGCAATCGGTTTTGAAAAGACGGCATCCAACTACATAATGATTTTTTTGCTGGTCGCTATGATTTCATTTGCTAATGTGGAACTCGCCTATCATGCAACCCTTTTTATGATTTTTCCTATGATAACTTCCATTGTCTATACTGAGAAAAAGTATAAAAGTTTTACTTTTGCATTGACTATCGGAGGGTTCTTTCTCTCAGTTGTTGGCGGATATTATTGGGGACTGTGTGATGCCAACACGTTAATTTTGACTACCACAACTTCCGCCAAGGAGGCAGAAACACTTTTGGCGGGAACTATTGATATTAATACGAATATTGTAAATATTATTTTGTTCTTTGTATTACCCAGAATCATGGCGTTGGTAGCATTTAATGCTGTCTTAAATTACATCAAGAACACCCTTTTGGAAAAGACCAAAAAAGAGCAGGAAGGTATGCAGATGGCTGAACTTCTTAAAAAGTGTGAATCTGCTTCTGAGGAACTGGTTACTATGGTGGGAGATGTGGAAGAAAATCTGGAGAATTCAAGACACGCCAATGAACAGATTGTTTCTTCTGCCCGTGATACATCGGCGGACTGTGATGAAAGCCGGAATCAGGTGGTGCGTATTCAGGAAAGTGTCTCGGAGATGTCAGAGGCTATCGATGGTATTTATCAAAATACCAAAGAAATGTTCAGGATATCTGAGGATGTTACCAACCATACTTTAGGGTTTGTTAAGACGATGGATGTAGCGGTTGATTCCATGCATCAGATTAAAGAAACGGCAAACCAGACCGGAGAATCTATCAGCCAGTTGGAGAATGGAATCGGTGAGAT
>JAAUZS010000066.1 GCA_014804495.1 Lachnospiraceae bacterium | reverse complement strand
ACTCTTTATGGATTGTCACATATAATCAAATAATCTGTCAAGTTTTACTTAATTTTTGTAATAACGCTTCCTGCAAAACTTGTGAAAAATTAATCTTCAATGCTTCTGCTTCTTCATTTAGCCATTCCGGTAATGTGACATTTTTTCTTACAGATTTATTACTATACATTTTTCTGTATTCAAGCGTATCACATCGAATGTCGTTTACAAACTCTCCTTGACGTAACTTTATGCTTTCCCTCGCAGAAGGAACCGGGATTTCTTTTTTTTCTGCTTCATATCCATACAATACTAAAGCCAGCGCATCTTCTGCCATTTCTATGGCTTGCTCTATATTGTCTCCACAGGTATAACAGCCCTCCAAATCTTTAAACACGACAGAATATTGTCCGTTATCTTCTTTTGTAAACACTGCGGGATATACATACTTTGCCATTTTAATATCCTCCTAATCTAAAATCTTGAAATATTTTTACATAATCAAATCCCGGCATCTTTCTTTATATTTTCAAAAGTACCCTTTGGTATCTCCTGTGCCGGATGACGCGGTATCTTAACCAGTTCCGATACTTTCAATCATTAACCGCCTCATTTCTTATGTGTATTGATGTGTATTTACAATTTCATTTTATGCGCATTAATGTGTATTGTCAATATTTATATGAACATATGATAAACAAATATTTATAAAAATATAGATCATAGAATAAGAAAGCTTCTATGTATAAAACAGCCTAAAATTATAAATAATAGAGTTGAAAGAAAGAATTATGAGAAAAGAGAAATAATTATGTCAACCAACAATGTAACCATGTATCTGAAAGCAGAACAAAATGTAGAATTGCAGTCGGATGATGTCTTTGTAAAGGATATCGGTAAGATGATATGCACAGACAAGCAAATCTTAGCTAAGGTAAAGACTATCAAGCTGCATCATTTTAAAAAAGGAGAGCCCAAAAGACAGGTTATCAGTATATTAAAGGTCATCGAGGAAATTGAAAAGGTGTGTCCGAATGTAACTATAGAGAGTCTGGGCGAGACGGATATTCTGGTTGAGCAGATTGATGTAGATAAGCATAAAAGTCCGGTGCAGACCGCTAAAATTATCTTTGTCTCGGCCATAAGTTTCTTCGGAACAGCGTTTACGATTATGGCTTTTCATAACGATATCGGTATAAACAAGGTATTTTCCAAAGTGTATGAAATGGTGATGGGATATTCGAGTGATGGTTATAGCATTCTGGAACTTTCCTACTCAATAGGGCTGGCAGCAGGAATCATTCTGTTTTTCAATCATATTGGAGGCAGAAGGATTACCAAGGATCCAACGCCGATTGAGGTGGAAATGCGGGTGTACGAAACGGATGTGAATAAAGCTTTGATAGAAACGGCGGATAGGGAAGGTAAAACCATTGATGTTAATTAAGCAGATTTTTATGGCTGTATTAGGAGCTTCGTTCGGTATGATTGTATCGGGAGGGGTGTTTACGGTTCTTATTTCCGTAGGGTTGATACCGAGATTTGCAGGTAAGATGCATATTGCAAAGCATATTTTTATATTGGAAGAAATGGTGGTTCTGGGAACGGTTGCCGGTGATTTTTTCAGTATATTCAGTGATTACGGAAATTTTGGGGAATGGGTGATTTCCCGCAGAATTTTCGGAGCTGATAATACGGCGGTAGTCTGGCACGCAATAGGCGACATCATTCTCATTATTTTTGGGATTTTTTCAGGTATTTTCGTGGGTTGTCTGGCGCTTGCGATTGCGGAGATGTTGAATACAATCCCGATTTTTTCCAGAAGAATCGGATTCAGGCATGGGCTTGGAATTGCTATTTTAGCTGTTGCGCTTGGGAAGCTTGCAGGAAGCCTGATTTATTTTACGCAGAAGGTGTTTTTGTATGGTGGAGTATAGAGGATGTTCAAGACGACCGTTGTACAATATAGACAAATCAACGCAGGGCACGCTTGCGCTGCATTGTCGCTCGTAGCGGTACATAAGGTGCCAAGATACGGCACCTAAGTACCGACGGCTCCATAGCACCCTGCTTATGATATTGTCTATATTGCACAACTAGGTTTTGTAAATATGGGGTTATGCGATCAACTAAAAAATGTTAAGAAAGAGAGGGTTTGATATGGAAAAGAATGAGCAGAATACACAGCAGGAGAGTAAGGCAGCAGAGAATCAGGAATATAGCGAACGTGTGAAAGCGGTGACGCCTACCCACAATCTGGGATTGCAGATGCTCAAAGCATTTATAACGGGAGGAATTATCTGCTGCATAGGTCAGTTTATCCTAAATTATGCGTCAAATAATATGGGGTTGGACAAGGAAACGGCAGCGGCATGGTGTTCTATGCTGTTAGTGCTTTTAAGCGTTTTGCTTACCGGACTCAATATTTATCCCAAATTGGTAGAATGGGGCGGTGCGGGCGCACTTGTTCCGATTACGGGTTTCGCCAATTCCGTATCTGCGCCTGCGATTGAGTACAAGAAGGAAGGGCAGGTCTACGGAGTAGGAGCCAAAATTTTCACGATAGCCGGACCCGTGATTCTCTATGGGATTTTTACAAGCTGGGTGCTGGGATTCTTTTATTGGGTGCTGTCGCTTATGTAAAAAGGCTATGATTGTGAATTTGAAAGCTTGTCACAAGGAGAACAGGCGAAACTTTTCATGCAAAAAGAGGATTTGAAAAGCTCTGTCAACAGCAGGGCTTTTTCTTTTTTCGTGATGCTTGTTATACTTACTTGAATCTATTAGGTAGGACGCATATAATTATACTGATATCGATTAGGGAAAGAGAAAACGAAAATATTAAGAAAGCGTAAAAATAGCGATAGACATTTGTGTCCAATAGAAGAATTACCGATAATTCTCGCTTTGTGTCGTGTTATTTACCAATAGAAAAGGGTAGTCTGTATGTGAAAGGAGGAAAATTTGTGAATCCAAAAGAGATTGGAGCTTTTTTAAAACAACTTCGTAATGAAAAAGGAATCACACAGGAACAGTTAGCAGAAATTTTAGGCGTTTCAGGAAGAACTGTTTCCAGATGGGAAACAGGAACAAATTTGCCAGACCTTAGTATTTTGGTACAGATTTCCGAATACTACAATGTAGAAATTAAGGATATTNTAAATGGGGAAAGGAAAAGCAAGAATATGGATACTGAATTAAAGGAAACATTGTTAAAAGTTGCTGATTATAACGAGTTAGAAAAGCAAAGAGCCGCAAGAAGCGGAAACATTTCATTTAACATTATGTTTATGATATGTGCAATTACAATTATAGTACAAATACTTATGANAGGTAATCTCTCCNTTGTCATAGGAGAAACGGTAGTTCTGCTTGCCGGAGGTCTGATATATATTTTCTTTACTGTAACAAACGGGGCATGGAATGGGNCATTGATGAAAAGTACCCCGAAAAAAGATTTTATTGTAAGTCTGATATGCGTAGGAATATTCAGTATANTGTTCTATCTGATGTTAAGGAAATATACACCTGAGCCACAGGCTATTGGNATATCAATTTGTTTTTTTGTTGTTCTTTCAGCAGTATCATATGCTTTACTTAGAGTACTTTCGNATCTTTCGAAGAGAAAATTTGACNAATTAAAAGANTAAAACACTNNGCAGGAGGAAAAATGGATTTTAATGACGAGAAAGACTATATCATGCGTATCATCAAGGAGTTGGTAAGAGTGCTTTTTTCTCTAATGTTCGGAAAACAATATAAATCAGTTGAATTACCAAAAGAAAATNAATATGAGGTTTCGGGAAAAGCATTAGAGGAATTTGAAAAAATGGTTGATGAGGGTTTCATAAATGAAGCGGAGAATATATTGTTGGAATATATTGACTATACAAAAAAAGAGGAAGTTCTTGNCGCAATGTTATTTTATCAATATATAAGTGAAAAAGATAATGATTTNCTGACAGAGCATAACTATTCAAAAGAAGAAGCATTGGATGGAATTAAGAGATTGGCAGAACAACAGGGATATAGTCAAATAAGCTCATTATTTATGGAAACCTGACTATGCTTTTATTATTCTAAAGAGGTGATTTTGTGGAACAAAAAATTTCAAAAATATTTACAACTCATGATAACATTCAAGCTGAAATGATTATAAATACTTTAAAGGACAACAATATTTCTTCTTTTAAAGAGGATTTAGGAAATTCGGGAATTATGAATTTGTATGGCGGAAATTCTCTATCAGGAGAAAATATTTATGTTTCAGTGGCTGATGTTGAAAAAGCAAAGGACATATTGGTTAGTATGGGACTGACTGAACTTTAAATACAAATTTGCAGGGAGTAAACAAAGTGAAAAATTTTCGGCGGCTTCGAGAAAATCAAAGCTGCCGTTTTTGGATAAAAATTTATTTTCTAGGGAACGTATCCATATAGAGGATGTTACTTTTTCTATAATAGCCACTTGGAGTCTAATTGTACTTTACACAATGTATTGATGGGTCATCAACCAATTCAATATCTACCATTGGCTGCTCAATGTCCAAATGACTAAGAAGGCGCCGCAAATCGTTAAGTACTTCTTTTGCTGTTTTTGCAGAAACAGAATATTCCTTATGCGGAAAGGGATTATTATTGATTTCATTATGTATTCCCATTTCTTTTAAAACGGTAGCCAATTCATTTTCGGCTTNCAAAGCGATCTGTACACTCTTAAACTGGAAATAACCATATATCGGTACTTCCATTATCTTATCAGTTTCCCATATTTGCTCATAATAATCTGTGAAAGACATATTATCCGGCACTGGATTTTTAATGTTCTGTAATATTTCACTAAGCATTTTATGCAGGCTTTTTAGTTCATTTTCATATCCTGCATATTTCCAGATGCTTACAGCAAATCTATTTACTAATAATTCCTGTTTTAAGCCAATTATCTTCGATTCATGATGGCTGCAAAGACAGTGNCCATATTCATGTACAATATTGTACCAATGGAAGTAGAAATCGAACTTATATTGAACATCATCCGATCCTAATAATTGGATAAAAGCAGNCTGTTGCTCTTGTGTTCCCTTTTCAAATTGTCCGGTGCATATTGTATAACTCATGTATACCTCCATTACTCNANCAAACTGNAANTTNTCANNGTTGAACTTTNATTTNGATCATATCATTATATNTAATATTTCCTGAATATGCTNTANGTTTTTACTGCCAACGTTGATTGCGTCCACCCCGTTCAACGCAAATGAAATCATTTCCTCTAAAGTAGCTTTCTCAAACCCTTTGCCGCAACATAAGGGCATGCTGCCAATCACTTTNAGCCCCATTCNGTGNGCNGNTTCGACNAGTGTGCATTTTTCTCCTCTGTATGACTGATTCTGNANNNAAGCNGCATATGGNTANTGGATATTNTAAGGAATNTGAATGTATTTGAAATGANNGTTTTCGTTNCTGNTTTCNNGCGCNATCTGNTCAACTCTTTCTATATCTATGTACCATTTTTCNTCNNCNGGNTCCATNGCAANCACCTCAAGAGCCAGNCCGTAAAACCTNATTTTTCCTTCTTTTACNTTATCCTCATACCATGCAAAAAGNTTTGNAATTCTTTNNTAAAATTCNTNTTCTNTCAATTTNGCNCGTGTAATCTCAGGAATATGGATATAATGGACATCAATTGTATTGACACCCAGATTTTGAAGACTGGTCTGCAATGCAATTTCAAAAAAATCCGGATTCAATGTCTGATANANTCCNTCNCATTCACAAAAATCACTGAGCTGNATTNCNTTTGGCTCCAANACTTCATNCAGGTACTTCATCGGGTTGCGACCGCTTGTAATATCTCCAAACAAAAGCCCTGCCTTTGATGAAATAAGGANATCNTCTCTTTTGATTATGNCNGATGAAATAAGTATGCTTACCGCTTTCCCNACATCTTTCTCAGAACGCATACCTCTGTAGTTAATTGCNGTATCAATCATTGTAATTCCATTTTTGACCGCAAATATAATCGNGTCTNTGTATTGTCTGGAATCTTCNTCGGAAAANGAACCAAGGTGNGTNCCTAATCCGATTTTGGGAATGTTTGCTCTTGTTGAATTTTGAATCATTTAATAGTATCCTCCTCAATTCCAACCTTATTAAACTATATTTTCTATGTAAGTCTTTAGTTGCTTAAGATTNCAGATAATCAATTAATAAACTTCATCCTATTATCTTCAACAAACTTTTTTCGTGACGGATTTCNTTCGACTCTAAAGACTTTTTTGNTTTTCACATCATAAATGACTGACCATACTGTGTCTGCGCCTGACTTCCTTTCATACTGNCACATAAAACCATATTTACCCGATAAAATATCTCTTGCCAATTCAGCAGAAAAATGATTTTTACTTTTCTTTAGTGAATTGTATGCAACAGAATACCTTTCGCCTGAATGCCAATCATCTATGTCATGGTTATTGTATTCTATCATTTTCTGAGAGACAAAGCAATTTGCGGCTACAACAAAACTCTCATTTTCTGTGGGCTTTATTACTTCTATATGGCAGCAGTTACATTCTATAACAGCAAAATTCCCGACACTATCTATAACGGTTAACGTTTGTTGCGAAGCAATGGGTATCATATTCAGGGCTTCTATCACTTCATTGGTGGTTTTACACTTTTCTAATAAATAACGTACCAGCATACCCGAGTTAAATCCTGCTCTCGTAATCTTAGGATATACAAAGGTAAGACCGATAGCCAGTCCATATTCATTTATCCCGTCCTCAATCTCTATAAATGCAGTAGTATTTCCGTTAAAGGCATACACTCCCTTTAAGTTATACAGACAGTTCATATAGAGTTTTTCCAAAGAAACAAGAAAATCACTATTCCTGCCAAAAATAAGATTGTCTTCATCCTTAAATGCAAAGCAAGTGCAATGATTGTTAAATTCGAAACAATACATACTAAGCAAAAATGTGTAAAAATCTTCATAACTGCTTTTTTGACCATCTGCCAGTCCTCTGATTTCCTCTAAGACTTCAGGATAATATTTTTTGTAAATGGGCAAACATTTATTTGCAAATGTTTTACGTTCTTCGGTTATCTCAAATGTAGGGTTTTGGTCTATTTTTTTCCCATTTTTATATAACAGGTTACCCCAATTATAACCTGCTTTATAATGACTTTTTCTAAATCTTACGTGATACATCTTCTTTGTTCCTCCTACTGTTTTTTTGAGTAGGCGCCTTCTCTGAATAAAGGCTAACAGAATAAAAAATTTAAGTCAATGAAATTAGAATTTTCATGATACATTTTAATCATAAAGGAAATTTTCAGCTATCAAAACTCTTTGACATAGGCCGATTTAGTCCATGTCAAAAGTATTTGACATGAATTAAAATTCCGGTTTGTGTCATAGTAAAAATAAAATCTCCCTGAATCATATCACTATATAATTCAAGGAGATTTATTCCATTAGTAATGTACGTCAGTAATTTATAATAAATATTTCGAGAGATATTAAGGTAAATTCGTATAAGTTGAAATACAAGACTTAAAAATCATTCAATTTGATATTTCCATAAATTTCATTAAGCCTTATCCAAAAATCCTCATTATTAAAATACGCCTGCAATCCACTTGACTCAACTCTGACCATTGATACATTTGGATCAATTGCTACATAACCTACTGGGTAATAGCCTTTTGTTGTACTACCTGCTGGAAAACTAATAGGATTAGACCAATATACATCACTACTAAAAACACTAGCTGATTTTATTGTAAGGCTAGTGGCTGATATATAATTTACCTGATTAGTGCCATTCCAATGCAAACCTATTTCAAAAAGATTTTCTATACTATTTATGTATCCTGTCATCGTACATGTAATGGTAGTATATCCACTTCTAGAAATTAAATCGCCACTGTAATTGCCATCTGCATCACGAGTCAACTCTCCGCTTCCATACTCGCCCAAATTCACATATACGGTTGGTCCTTCTAAAGACATGACATCGACATCGACATCGGATTTTGTAACGACATTCTCCTCCAAATTGCTTGTCTCTTTGGCATATGAAGTCGAACTAAATGATATTATTAGCAATGCCACCAGTAAAAAAGTAATAGTTTTTTTAAATTTTTTTTAAGTTATCCATAGTAATCCTTT
>JAAUZS010000065.1 GCA_014804495.1 Lachnospiraceae bacterium | reverse complement strand
GTCAACATATAAAAAGTACGGCAGATAATGTCCAATACAGGAAACTGCTTTTCTTTCCTAAACAGCAACGTACCCTCCATAGCCGAGTATGCAAACATCAAAATGCAGACATCCTCATTGAAACCAAACAGCGCTCCGCACAGGATAGTCATCGCCAGAGACAAAAGGAACATCACTGTAGCGGCGCCTCTGTATAAAGCATTTTTATACTCCTTCATTCCTGTAAGCTTATCCGCTGTGATTCCATGCGCCTCATAAATCTGCATATTCATTTGTTCCTGAAATTCGCGATTATATTTCCTGACATCTTCTGTCTGCCACATACTGTCATCGATGGTTTCACGCAGACCATCAATGACTTCCTGCTCTTTCATCAGGTATTCCAATCTTGCGTCTTCCGCCGCGCGCTGCCGCTCCATCTGCTGTTTTATGTATGCAGTCTTTTGCACTTTCAAGCTGTTATCCGGATTCGCATTCTCGGATAAATTTGAATTCTCTGACATACTTTTCACCTTCCTTTATCTCCTGTTATAATATCTATAGTCATCATTACTACCGGAAAAGTCTCTGATGATATAAATCAATTGCGAAACTCCATTCCAATATCCAGAACTTAACCAACATAAACAAAATAAGGTGCGATTACGCTTGCGACGAGCACCGTTTTTGTTTATGTTGACTAAGTTCGTGACTTATGATAATAGTTTCGCAACTGACTATCTATATTGTTCATTCTGCAGCTGCTGCCTGTTGTACTGCAATGTATACAAGTCGTAATACTTCCCCTTAAGATGCAAAAGCTGCTGGTGATTACCCTGCTCTATAATCTGTCCATGTGACAGCAGAATTATGTTGTCCGCGTGCTGTATAGTAGAAAGCCTGTGCGCCACAATCAGCATCGTGCCTATATTCTTCATTTTTTCCAGACTGTCCTGAATGAGCAGCTCCGTCTCCGTATCTATGTTGGCTGTTGCTTCGTCCAGAATCATGACAGACGGTTTGTGGATAATGGTACGTGCAAAAGAAAGAAGCTGACGCTGCCCTGCGGAGAAATTATTTCCTCTTTCACGCACAACCTCGTCCAGACCGTTTTCCATCCTGCCGATAAAGCTATCTGCATTGACATACCGGCACGCTTCCCACACTTCCTCATCACTCACATCCTCCTTACGCAGAAGAATGTTGCTGCGTATATCTCCGGAGAACAGGAATACATCCTGAAGCATTTGACCGAAGTGTCTCCTAAGTGAAGATATCTTGATCTTACGGATATCTATGCCGTCAATGAGAATCTGCCCCTTCTGGATATCATAATTACGGCAGATAAGGCTTAGAATCGTGGTCTTTCCGGAACCGGTAGAACCGACTAGCGCCACAGTCTGCTTAGCATCCACATGGAAGGACACGCCTTTTAACACCCATTCATCAGGCTTATAACAAAACCATACGTCTTTAAACTCAATCTCTCCACGAATCTCCGGCAATTCAACTGCATCGGGTTCATCCACCACTTCCGGCACCATATCCAGAATTGTGAAGATTTTCTCCGCCGCTGCAAAAGAACGCTGTAACATATCGAACTGCTCAGCCAAAGTCTGTATGGGATTGAAAAATCTGGAAATATACATATAAAAAGATACCATAATACCGCTGTCGATTACCTGNCCGAAATAACTGATATCCTTGATATATCCCTTTGCTCCGAAATAAAACAGGCACAGGTTAGACGAAATATAAAGCATATATACCATAGGCTGNAAAATACCGAATACAAGCATTCTNCCCATCTTCGCCTTNTGCAGTGTCCGGCTGCGGCTTAANAAATCATCAAGNTTCTGTTCCTCCCTGTTAAAAATCTGNGTTATCTTCATNCCGGACAGATTCTCGGACAGATAGGTATTAATATCAGTNGTGGCATCATTNACCTTACGATGTACNCGTCTGGAGAATTGACGGAATACTATGGTAAAAAACAGTACNAANGGCACAAAACANANTACCATCAGNGTCAGTGCATAGTTCANCATCAACATGGCTCCCAGNACGCCCACNATCACCATGGAATTCTTGGCAAGCGTNACCAGAATATTNGTGAACATATATGAAATAGCGTTNGGGTCATTGGACACCCTTGTCACCAGNTTACCGACAGGAATATTATTCANCTGCTCATGGCTNAGCTTNTCAATGTGGGTAAACACATCCAGNCGNATCTGNGAGAGTATCTTCTGNCCCGTCTTTTGCAGAATCATCGCCTGTANGTATGTGCANANCATGGAAACTACCANGATTCCTGCATATAGTCCTACCATTGNATANAGCCTGCTCAGTTCAAAGTCCTTCTTTATCAAATTCTGAATATTTCCTATGATTAACGGAGAAACCAAATCGTACACAATGGAAAACAGCATNACAAAAAACACNAGTACAAAGCTTTTCCAATAGGGTCTTGCATACTGNANNAGACGCATGATGATTTCTCTATCCGGCATCTTCCTTTCCTTATCGGATTCATCTTTTACNTTCTTAAGCGCNATAAAAGCAAGCAGAAAAACTATCGTAAAAGCGCCTATAATTGCGCCTACAATNANTATGGGCAGATATTCATTCTTTATTGCCGTATCATTCATTGCTATCCGCTCCTTCCTCTTCCAATTTCTGAAGGTCTACCATTTTACGATACTGCGGGCAGGATTCNTACAANTCCTCNTGNGGTCCNGCNGCTATCAGCTCNCCNTCCTCNATAAACANAACCTTATCCATCTTCTCGATGGTNGTAACACGGTGNGCAATCAGAATGGTAGTCTTACCTTGTCTNGCANTNCGCAGATTTTCCAGAATAGCCGCTTCGGTTTTCGTGTCCACNGCNGATACNGAATCNTCCANAATCAGTATGGGAGCGTCCTTCATCAGNGCGCGCGCAATGGAAATCCTCTGCTTCTGACCNCCTGAGACNGTGACTCCGCGCTCCCCTAAAACGGTGTTGTAACCTTGCTGGAACTCTTTGATATTACTATGTACATCCGCAAGTCTCGCAGCCTGNACCACAGCTCTTGANTCATGCTTTTCCACTCCGAANGCGATATTATTTTCAATNGTATCNGAAAACAGGAAATTATCCTGNGGAACATAGGCGCAGCACGCTCTTAAATCCCGGATTTTTACATCGTTTACATCTATACCGTCCACAAACAANGTNCCATCCGGCACATTATANGTGCGCAAAAGNAAATCCACCAGTGTNGNCTTNCCTGAACCGGTTTTNCCNACCAGTCCNACGTTCTCTCCTGCNTTNATAGTNACAGAAATGTCNTTTAGTATNTCCGTNTCGCCGTCAGGATAGCAAAAAGACAGATTACGGAANTCGATATCTCCTTTNACATTTTTTAAATCCNTTGCACCCTCTCTGTCCGTTACGGCAATCTCTGCATCCAGCAGTTCTCCCAAACGGTCTAAGGACGCCTTGCCTCTGGACGTCATGTCAATCANTTCNGAAACTGCCATNATAGGCCANACAATAGTGGTAAAGTAGCCGATGAACTCNACAAGCTGACCTGCGTCGAACTCNCNNCNATACACCAGATATCCGCCGTATCCTAAGATTATGCAGATAACGCTCTCCACAAANAACGTCACCATNATTCNNANCAGNACGGAATACCTNGTATGGTCNATGTTTGCTTCNTCNTTCTCTACATTCAGCTTCTTAAANGCCATCAGTTCCTTTGCTTCNTTAACNAATGCTTTGATTACGGCAATACCCGAAAAGCTTTCCTGTGAAAAGTCNGANAGNTTNGAAAATGCCTCCTGCCTGATATCCCATTTTTTCATCATCTGCTTNCCAATCACNGTAGCTGANGCCAGCAAAAACGCCATTGGNATAAGGGATAAAAGCGTCAGCACCCTGTCCATATGCCACATATTCATCACNGCCAGNACTCCNAGAAGCAGCGCATCACANAACATCATNACACCCCAGCCNAAGCACTCCTGTACGGTNTCCAAATCGTTTGTAAAAAGGCTCATCAGATTTCCGACTTTATTGACCTGATAGTATTCCCGGCTTAAATCCTTAGCATGGTCGAACATGCGGTTACGCAGNTCTGCTTCCANACGNACNGCNGCCCCNAAGAAGCATACNCTCCACAGAAAACGCCCTATTACCATNGCNNCAATGATTCCCACCATAGGCATACAGATTCCGTCAAGCAGAAAATCCATGTCAAANGCAGTCTCTACTCCGTTTACAATGACGCTNCCGCCGTTCATNCCNTTNACAATCANTCGATACAGCTTAGGAATTTCCAACTGCAGATANTCCACAGCAACCAGCGAAAGCAGGCCCAGAATCAGCCAGCCGGCGTATTTAAAGTAATACCTGTTGATATGTTTGCCGAATATCATAATATNCTCCTCTTTTATAATACTGTAATCGNGCTTTCAAAATTGCCCTGCCTTCTATTATAGCCATTGTCTGTCTACATGTCAAAGCCCTCTCAAGCAAATGCNGGGAGGGCTGATAAACTCTTTAAACTTAACATTCGATTATCTTATTTGCCAATTACGAAACTGTTATCGCAGTTCACTAACTTAGCTGATTGATACAACTTCGTAGTCCTTATCTTCTACGGTCTTTTTTAAAATATCATCANCAACTTCAGCATTCAGGCTGACTACCGCTGTCCCCTTTTCGTGGCTTACAACCGCCTCGGTTACCTCAGGCAGCTCTTCTAAAGCCTTCTTAACGCTCGCCTCACAGTGACCGCACATCATTCCTTTGATTTCCATTGTCTTTTCCATTTCATTTCTCTCCTTTTGANTTNTATTTTTTTNNNTTTTNTTAATTACTTCCTTCTCATCTTTACTGCCCATATCTTTTTCACCGTTATGAGCTGNNTTGNGNNTNANNTTTTTGTCATGCTTCGTATCGTACATCTTAAAAAGATTGAGCCTCAGCGCATTGCTGACAACNCAGAANCTTGATAAGCTCATTGCCGCGGCGCCGAACATNGGATTNAGTTTCAGTCCNAATATAGGATACCATAAACCTGCGGCAAGCGGAATACCTATTACATTGTANAAAAANGCCCAGAACAGGTTTTCATGAATATTCCTAAGCGTCGCCCGGCTAAGCCGTATNGCNGCAGGNACATCGCTTANTCTGCTCTTCATCAGTACGANATCCGCNGCATCAATGGCAATATCCGTTCCNGCNCCNATNGCGATACCNATATCTGCTCTGGTAAGTGCNGGCGCNTCATTAATACCATCTCCTACCATTGCAACCTTNCCTCTTTCTTGCAGACTTCTTATCACGTTCTCNTTACCGTCCGGCAGTACTCCTGCAATCACTTCATCTACGCCNGCCTGCTCACCGATTGCCTGTGCNGTTCTCTCATTGTCTCCGGTTAACATAACNACCTTTATGCCCATATTCTGCAGTTCTTTTACCGCTTTTGCGCTGTCTTCCTTCATCACATCCGCTACTGCAATAANNCCTTNAAATTCACCNGCNCTGCTGAAAAACAACGGCGTTTTNCCGGCTTTCGCNAANTTCTGCGCCTGCTCTATAGCACTCNTTGGCACTTCCGCTTTTGTCTTAATGAAATCAAGATTACCNCCTGCCAGTTCNTCTTTNTGCCANATNCCNANGAGTCCATTGCCCGGCATGGCGCGAAATTCATCTACCGCTTCGGCATGTATGCTTTTTTTCTCGGAAAACTCCAATATTGCTTTNGCNANCGGATGCTCGCTNTTTTGCTCCAATGCAAGCGCAAGTTTTAACAAATCTTCCTCATCNCAGCTGCCATACGGCGCAACATCNGTCACCTTAGGCTCNCCGCTNGTNATNGTTCCTGTNTTATCCAATGCNGCAATNTCTATCTTNCCGGCAAGTTCCAATGACTGCGCCGTCTTAAACATAATTCCGTGNTTGGCTCCCATGCCGTTACCCACCATGATTGCCACNGGCGTCGCAAGCCCGAGCGCACATGGACAGCTTATCACNAGCACNGATATNGCTCTTGCAAGAGCGAANCCGAANCTTTCACCGGCAATAATCCAGATAATACCGGTCAATATTGCTATTCCTATCACCGCCGGAACAAAAACNCCCGATACCCTGTCAGCCACTTTGGCAATCGGCGCCTTAGTCGCAGCCGCATCGCTCACCATCTGGATAATCTGTGAAAGCGTTGTATCTTCGCCGACCCTTGTCGCCTCACAGCGCAGAAAACCCGACTGATTGAGGGTAGCNGCGGAAACACTGTCGCCCGCCTGNTTATCNACGGGAATGCTTTCTCCGGTAAGCGCCGCCTCATTGACCGCGCTGCTCCCTTCCACTACTACACCGTCAACAGGNATATTTTCTCCCGGTCTTACGACGAACTTATCACCTATTTTGACCTGCGCGATATCCACCTCTATCTCCTGACCGTCTCTTATAATAACCGCTTTTTTAGGCGCCAGCTTCATNAGACCTTTTAGGGCGTCCGTTGTTTTTCCTTTTGAACGCGCCTCTAACATCTTTCCTACGGTGATCAGCGTCAGTATCGTTGCTGCGGATTCAAAATAGAACTCATCCATATAGGACATAACCATTTCCATATTTCCCTTAACCTGGGCGTCAGTCATTGCAAACAACGCGTACACGCTGTATATAAAAGACGCTCCCGCCCCCATTGCAACAAGGGTATCCATATTCGGCNCGCCATGNATGANGCTCTTAAATCCGCTGACGAAAAATTTCTGATTAATGACCATGATTGCAACGGTAAAAAGCAGCTGCAACAGNCCCATTGCAATATGATTATTGTGGAAAAATGTGGGCACCGGCCAATTCCACATCATATGACCCATGGAAAAATACATCAGAGGCAGAAGCAGNCAGACNGATACGGCCATTCTTTTTAATAAAAGCGGAGTTTCCTTATCTTCCAGNGCACTCTCATAGGATGATGCATTGGAGGATGCNNTTCCGACANTTTTGTCATTTCCTGAAGTTCTTGCCTTTTTCGNGGAAGCTCCATATCCTGCCGCTTCNACAGCCGCAATGATTTCTTCCGGAGACGCAGTACCTTCTACTCCCATTGAATTAGTCAACAGGCTGACCGAACACGTTACCACNCCCGGAACTTTTGATACTGCTTTTTCCACTCTGGCGCTNCACGCGGCGCAGCTCATTCCGGTAACTTCATATTGTTCCATATCTATTCTTTATACTCCTTTCGCTTAATCAATAACCAGAACTTGGACTAAATAAACAAAAATGGGGCGTCTCTGCTATGCAATGAGCCACATTTTTGTTTATTTTGTTCAAGTTCGTGACTTGCGACAATAGTTTCGCAATCAAATAAATAAATTATTTCATCANCTTCTCTAACAGTATAACCAGTTCGTCTATAACTTCATCATTNCCNGCACGGATATTATCNGCTACGCAGGAATGAATATGGTTAGCAAGCAACGCTTTACTGAAACTGTTCAGCGCTGCNTTCACTGCTGCAACCTGTATCAGCACATCCGTNCAGTATGCGTCCTTCTCAATCATTCCCTGTATTCCGCGTACCTGACCTTCNATCCGTTTCAGGCGGTTCATCATATCTTTATATTCCTTTGGTGAACGTTCCTTAGTCTTATTGGAACATTCGCAGGAAGTTTCTTGGCAGTTTTCCGCGCTTTCAATATTTTCTATCTGCTGTTTTTCATTATTTTGTGACATTTTTGCTCCTTTGATACCCTCTAGGGGTATTTATTTACAAAATAATATATACCCTCTAGGGGTATATGTCAAGATAATTTTACTCAAAATATCAAGCTGCAAACAGTTATCTTTGATATAATAAACTCACGATATCGTAAAGAAGGGTGATTTATGCGGAACATAGAGCTTTTGATGGCTGCGCTTGAGTATATAGAGTTACATCTTAGTGATGAAATCAAGACCGAGGACATCGCAGGCATATGTTTTTGTTCAAAATCCACTCTCGAAAAATTATTTCGTAGTGTGCATAACATTTCCGTACATGAATACATCGTCCGTAGACGAATGATGTTAGCTGCAAAAAAAATATCGCAATATCCCGAAATTCCTATTCTGGACATTGCCCTTGAATACGGATACAGCACTCACGAATCATTTGCGCGCGCATTTACACAAATCTGGAACTGTAAACCATCTGAATTTCGCACAGCAAAATTCACGGAATTATTTCCGAGGTTATACGCGCCTTCGGAGAAAGGAGATAATTATATTATGCAAAAAAAACCTGTAGATATCAGCGAATTATATGATTTATTTAAAGAAAGAAAAGACTGTTACTTTGTAACCTGTGACATTAAACACATGATACCAATAAATGAAATATCCAGAAAAGCCGGAGATTTAGCAATTTTGGAGCAGATGCGGCGCCTTACGGTATCAGCCGGTGAAGAAGATGTTGTATTCCGCATCGGCGGTGATGAATTCTGTATATTAACAGCCAGCAGTGACGCCGCTTATGCAGAACAGATTGCGGACAAAATCAGAAACATGAATAATAACACTTTTTCATATGGGAATCAGGAAATCCCCCTGACTCTTCATGTAACTACTATAAGTCTGAAAGAATGTCATAGTAAAGATGAGGTATTTTCCGGACTGCACAGTGCAATTGATAAAAGTAAAATGTAATGCAGGAAAGGTTGTCGCACTAAAGTAAATTAGTGCGGCAACCCTTTATTTAAGATAGCGTTCCATAAATTTCCCTCAATCCCTATACTGACACGAACGCTGCACATTCTCTATATAGAGAATATTACCATGTTTACATCATTATCTGCAAGAAAAATGTAATTATTCATAGGAACTTTTACAAAAAAATGTATTTTTTCATAGGAATTATAGGCCTCTTACCTGTAAAATTCCCTCAATGCTTCTATCAGATAACCGATATCCTTCGCTCCCGCTGTCTCAAATGCGGAATGCATGGCAAGCTGAGGCAGTCCGATATCGACTGCATTCACAGACACTTGCGACATAGCAATATTACCGAGCGTCGAGCCTCCCGCAATATCAGAACGGTTAGCATATGACTGATAAGGCACATCCGCCCTGTTACAAATGTCTTTCATAACGGCTGCAGAATACGCATCCGTAGCGTAACGCTGACTGCCGTGATATTTAATGACGATTCCCCCGTTTATCGCAGGCCGGTTCGTCACATCAGCTTTTCCCTGATTATTAGGGTGAAGCGCATGGGCGTTATCTGCTGAAATAAAAAAGCTGTCGGCAATCATGCAGTGGTATTCTTCTTTTCCTATTCCAAGTCCGCTGCATATTCTATCTAACGTATCCTTTAAAAAGGTAGATGCCGCGCCCTGTTTTGTACCGCTGCCGACCTCCTCGTTATCAAAAACCACACAGAGATTAATGAAGTTTTTCGGCATCTCATTAGCTATCGCAGTCATTCCTGCAAAGGCGCATTCAAGGTCATCCAGTCTCGGTCCTGCGATAAAGGCGTCATCCGCTCCAATCAAACGGCACTTATCCCTATTGTATAGAAAAAGGTCGCACCCCAATATTTCTTTTTCTTTTACATCTGCCTCTTTTGCAATAAGCTTTAAAAAGTCTCCTTTAAGAGACGCATCACCTATAATCGGCTGCATATCTGTCTGGGGATTGTATTCAACCCCTTTATTCATATTACTGTTCATGTGAATGGCAAGGTTAGGAATTATCGCCGCATCCTTATCCAGATTCACCAAGCGGCTGCATATATTGTCATTTTCCTTTACCATGATTCTTCCCGCAACAGAAAGCGGTCTGTCAAGCCATGTAGAAAGAATCATTCCTCCGTATTTCTCTACATTCAGTTTCAGGTAAAAATTATCCACCGCTATCTCAGGGGATTCCTTTATTTTAAAGCATGGAGAATCGCTGTGCGCTGCCACCATATGAAAACCGGACGGTTTTTTATCCGGTACGGTGAAGGCTATGAGTGAAGAGCCGTTGCGATTGACATAATATTTTCCATTTTTTTCAATATGCCAGAGTTCTCTTTCTTCCAGTCTGGTGAAGCCTTCTTTGTCCAGCATTTTCTCCATATTTTCAACTGCGTGGAAGCAGGTTGGGCTTTGATCAATGAAGGTGAATAATTTCTGTAGGGTTTTTTTATGGTTCATATAATTTTTGAGTCCTTTCTATGGTGTTAAAGTTAAAGGTAAAAGTGGATTTTATAGGCTGAGAGGGCAGATTGCATAAAATGTTCTCTCGCGCCTGACTTCGGAATATGGATTTTCTAAATATTCCGGTGATATTACCGGGACCGGACACTATCGGGCGGAATATTAAGAAAATCTCATATTCCTTCGCAAGGCAGTATCGAGAATATTTTATGCAATCTGCCCACCATATACTACGATACTACTTCGCTCTCCCAAAATCAAGAATTTAAACACTCTCGTTTGTGCCAAGTGTTTCAAATATCCTTTGTAATGCCTCATTCACTTTACTCATCTTTTTTCCCCATATATATTATTTCCTCTGGCATATCTTCCCCAAATAAAATACCTGAACAAAGATTCTTTTCTCGCTCATAAATAACATCCTTCAATACTGATAATACTTCTTTTGAAGAACAATCATTATATTCTTTTATTGTTGTAAAAATAAGAGACTGGAAATAATGTAATACCGTCTCATTTCTTAATTCTTTACGCCATCTATTTTCCACTTCCAAAATATATTGATGCTCTTTATAAATCAAAAGATAGCAGTCATAATCTTCATCAGCATTATAAAAACGCGCAAAATAAATCTTTTGAAATACAATTGACTCATCCTCATTAGTTACACATTCCGAATAATTAATACGAACTTTATAACCGTCTGGACCTCTCAATCCCAGCGCATCAATCTCCGCCGCTCTTTCCTCACTTAAATACCGATATTCAAATTTCATCTTTCCCTTTCTCCTTTACAATTATCTTTAAATTCATCCCAGCTTCCAGTCCCACAAAAAAGCTGCAATGCTCATTCTTATATTGCAAGAGAATAATTATCTTTAATGAGAACTTGCAAGTTAAAATAAAGTAAAAAGGTGTAAAGCCTTATTATCATTAATAATTCAATAGTGACCTTACACCCTGATGCGATTAATTTACTTCTTTATTGTTTGCAAGAATATTTTTTTACGTATTTACAGCTTTTCTTTTTCGTCTGTCTCCTTATCAATTAATTCATCAATAAAGTTTATTAAAGCGTTATATACCTCAAACTGCTCATCAGTCATGCCCATGTAATCACCTGCTTTCTACAATGTAAATGTTGATTGTATGGTTACTATATAAGTATATCGCAGCTGAGATGTAAACTCTATTCAACTTTCGCAGACCTTTCCGCAAAACTCATTACATAGTAACATACTCATTAACAGCTTTATCAAGTAATCATCCTAAAATATCAATATAATTCCCCCCAATGGTCTTTGCCTTCTTAATTGTCATAGGAGATACATATACAGTAATAGGCTCTGCATTATAGGGCTTATTCCTTCTGGCTTCTATAAATGCTTTTTCCATCTCAACTGTTAATTCCGGAGAATCCTCATCATAAACAAGAGGAAGCTTTTTTGCTTCTTCTAACATTTTCTTTTCCTCATTTGTTATCTTTGTTCCTTGCTCCAGCTTAAACGATACCATTCTTGCTTTTTCTTCGTCCCATTCAAAGTTTATATCCATATTACTTTTATCACCACTCAACAAACATTTTCTTCTTATATCATAGCCACAGAAGCGACTAAAGTATATCATTCCAATAGAATTACGAAGTAATTCTTGTAACACAAGCATCGCTTGTGTTTTCTTAGACTACCGAGCCTGAGCTTTTATATCATATATTATACACATCGTACAGTTAAAATACAATAATCTGAAAAGGCTATATTATGTACTTTTGAAACTTCTCCGACACTTCATAATTCTATCGCACTTTACTCCACAATCAGAATCCCCACTCCCACCTTCTTTATCTTCTTAGCAGCAAGATAAGCAAAAGCAAAGAACAGTCCGCTCACAATTCCGGCAAGCATCACCATATTAAACGGATTCAATGCAGAAGTAAAATGACTGATTCCACACATCGCAAGCATAGCCGAAACCACAGGGTCGGTCAAAAACGCGCTCAATGCTATTCCCAACAGTGACCCGGCTACCGCCACCATGCCGAACCGCAGGGCAAAGGCAAGCCTTAACTTCTCCGATACAAATCCCAAAGATTTATATATGCCCAAATCGTGCTGTTCCCGATATAAAACCTTACTACCTGTCAAATATACCGTTACCAATATGAAAACTATAGTTATTACATACATCAGTTTTGTCAGCGCTGACATGGCAAGCACTATGCTGTCTACTCCCGACCATGTATTTGTATCAATATTTACTGCTTCTTTGTACATTTCATTCAGGCTGTCGGTGAGTTCTGCTGCCATAGAAGGGTCCCTAAGCTGATAGTACCAATAATAAGATAATTCTGCCTCTTCTCCAAACCGTTCAATGCCTTCTTTGCTGATGGCGAAATTCGTTCCCATATCATTTGCGCACTGATAGATGCCGCTTATGATAAAATCCTTTTCTTCTCCACTGTAATTAATCGAAACCGTATCTCCTATACCGATGCCAAGCTCTTTTGACACAAAATCCGTTATAACCGCTTCATTATTATACAGGCAGGTTCTTCCTTCGAGTATATTAAAATATTCGGGTGCAGAAGTAACATTCATCAAATATTCTATCTGATTGATTGCAGCTCTGGTCATTTTAAATTCATATTGGCATATGATTCCCGCCTGAGCGTCAATCCATTCTTCTGCTTCCTTTTTCGTCTCCTCGTCATCATATTGAACGCCGAAATCATAAGGTACAGCATTAAAAGACTCCATAAGTCCCTGTCCGTCTTCTCCTATCCATGCATCGACTCTTGCTGTTAATGCCAAAAAGAATACCAAAAGCGCCGATATGAAACATGCGCTGATGTACTGTTTCTTACCGGATATCAACTGCCTGTACGCTAACCTAAAGTTTATACCTCTTTGGCGAATTGAAGCTGTAAGTCTGCTTTTAAAATATATGTCCCCCGCCCCGCCGCGGATTGCCTGAATCGGCAGAACCTTTTTAATTTTCGCTGTTCTGATATAGACAAATCCCATTATAAACAGCCCGACTGCCCCAAGTACCAGAAAACTTATACCTACAGGCATATTTGAGGGTATGACCAGTCCGGTAGTCGTAACCGTCATCCGCTCTATCAATCTCACGACGAATGATGAAGCCGGTACGCCCAGCGCCATTCCGCAGAGAACTACCAAAAGATACTGCAACACCTGCAACGCGCGAAGTCTTATACCTGTATATCCCACTGCCTTCATGATGCCCATGTCCACATAATCCTGCTCGATACTGCTGCTTATGCTATGCCCTATTATAATCATGGTAGTAATAAGCAGTATCAGAACAAACGCAAGAAGGAAACCGGAAAATATATCCTGCAAAATAAGCATGAAACCCATTATTGTAGATTTAGAATATGAAAAACTTAAAGCTTTGTATAAATCGGTTTCATCACCCAGCAGGCGTTGAAACTCTCCCATATTTAAGCTGCTGTTCTTTGCTTTAAATACATGAAGCATACTTCCCATGCGGCCCATCTGCCTGTCCCCGGCGGCTTCATATTTATCAGTAAGCCTCTGCATATCAGCCTTGGTCATCAGCACATCCTTCATTCCCATCATTGCGCTTCCGCTTATAGGGTCCTCAAAAAAGCCCTTGATGGTATAGCACGCCACATCCTGCTCGCCTGTTATCTCGATTTCCAAGACATCGCCAATCTGTGCACCATATAAGGATTGAAATGCAGGAGATACATATACTTCTCCTTCCTTCAAATCTTCCACTGTCTCTTCTATTCCGGTGAGACTGCTGTTATAAACATGATAATCATACCGTACATCATCCCATGCCAATGCAATTATTGTGCCTTTTACAATAGTTGAATCATCATTTCCGATTACATGATAAACGTCGCAAAATACACAATCCCTCACCTCCACAGCTTCCACATCATCAACTCCACTTATCTGTCCGGTAAGCCTTTTCATATCCTCAGACTCCGAATTAATCCTCATAACCCACCACGTAATATCTCCAAACCCAAGCCTATCTATCTGCTCTTCTTCATATGAACCGGAATTTTTCCATATAGACAACACCGCACACAACGACACAGTTATAATGAAAATAAGCATAAAAATCCCAACAAAGCTTCCCTTCTGACTCTTAATATTAGCCCTTAACAAAGTAAAGTACTTCATAATAATATCCCTTCCTCTTTCTATCCATTCTCATTAGGCAATTACAAAACTTCATATTATCAACATGTAGTTGTACAATATAGACAAATCAAAAGCAGGTACTGTGATGCCGCCGGTCCTTAGGTGCCGTATTTTGGCACCTTAGTACCGCTGCGGCTGAGCGTAGCGCAAGCGTGCCTGCGTTGATTTGTCTATATTGTACAACGACCGTCTTATAATACAGATTTTTGCCCCTACCACTCCATAGACGCCAGCCACGCATCCACCTGCTTCTCCCTGTTTCTGGCATCCTCCTCATGGTAAGGCGGCATAGGCATTTCTCCTATAATCCTTCCATCTTCCAGATACAGAAGCCTTGTCGCACGTATTGCAGCCTTAATGTCATGCGTTACCATCAAAATACTCTGCCCTTTATCATTCAGATTTGTTAAAAGCTTCAACACCTCTTCGGTATTCCGCTTATTAAGCGCCCCTGTAGGCTCGTCGGCAAAAATAATCCCCGGTTCATTAATCATCGCCCTTGCAATGGCGGCGCGCTGCGCTTCTCCGCCCGACACCTGCGACGGAAGCCGCATCATAGCCTTTTCCACATTCATTCTGCGAAGCAGTTCTACTGCTCGCTCCTTTACTTCCTTCTCTTTCTTAGTTTTATCCAGATATCCGGTTATCGTAACATTTTCCAAAAGAGTCAGATTGCTGACAAGATGCGCCTGCTGGAATACAAAGCCGAATTCAAACGCACGCAGCGCCGCCATATCCTTTTCTTTTAACCTGCTTATAGCACGCTCTTTATAATACACTTCGCCGCTTGTAGGACTGTCCATACCGCTTAAGGCATAAAGCAGCGTGGATTTTCCGGCTCCTGACGAACCCATAATAACCGTAAAATCCCCATTGTAAATTTCCATATTAATCATGTCAAGGACATGATTCTGTCCCCCGTTATTCGCAAAACTCTTACAGAGGTCATTAGATTTCATGATAACTTTCTTCATAATCGTTCTTATCCTTTCTCAAACGTACATTCTATTTATTTTCATAATGCTTTCTATTCGGGTATGTATTGTAGCTAATTACATATGTTAGTTTATATCATATTTAATCATTGGAACAATTGATATCAAAAGACCAATTGCAGCGGGAATAGAGCATACAAAAAAAATAATATCCCGATATGGCGCAAACAAAATATCAGTTCTAAAATTTGCACCATTGTACAGCAATTCGTTTATATTCTGAATATTTATATCGGTAAATCCTGCCATACTGTAGCAAGAAGACATCACTAAAGTTGCAATTCCGGTTGAAATCTTTATTACTAATGATTGTCCTGACATAAAGATTCCATCAAGTCTCGCTCCCATATATCTTTCTTGATAATCTACGCAATCAACAATCATGATAGATTGTAAATAATTTAAAATACCTACACCACTCCCTTCAAATATAAAAATCAAAAGCACAACAATCATTTTATAAGCTTCAATCAAAGATGTAGCATTAAATTTATAATATACCCAAAAGAACGCGCATGCTACGGATGCGAAGCCGCTTACCATTATGTACATTCTCCTTTTTCCAAGTTTATCTAGTAGCTTGGGTGATATTATTGTAGATAAAATTTGTCCTATCAAATATCCACCACCTAGGAAAATCATATAAAAAACATACGGCTCTCGTCCATTATTTCCAAAATAATATGAAAACATTGTCATTTCAGCAATACCTAATATCATGATAGGGCTTCTTATAATTCCTGAAAGAAGCAACCTAATATATGGTTCATTGGAGAATACATATTTTAGAATCTCCTTAATAGACAAATCCGTTTCTTTTTTACTTAACACTCTTTCTTTAGATATAATATTATTGGGAATCATGAGAGCAATACCTACTATTACTAATGTTGTAGCAATTCCGATGGTGCCATATTTTAGTGCATTTTCATTACCGAGTGTTTTGTCTAGCTTGCTGGCAACTGCTTGAGAAAGCGGCACGATCATTAGTGGAACAAGACCACCTGCAATACTGGCTGCAACTCTAGCTCCCATCAGTAAATTTTCTCTTTTACTTTTTTCTTCCGTGATGCACGAGGCCAGACTCCATAGCGGTATATCAATTAATGTAAATGCAATGACCCACAATATATACGATAAAAAAAACCATGTTAGAATCAGTATGTTACTATTTACTGAATTTAAATTGCTATAGGTTCCATTTAAAAAAGGTAATATTGTCGCAACTGTTATAATCGGAACTCCCCAAATCAAATATATCTTACATTTTCCATATTTCGATTTTGTTTTATCAATAATAAGTCCCATTACAGGATCTTTAACTGCATCCATTATCTGAGCAATACTTATTACTATACCAATAAATGTAACAGGGATAAAGATAATGTTTTGTAGATAATACAACAATCCTGTTGATATAATGCAATATAATATATTTTGACCAAACATACTAAGCCAATATGCATTTCTTTCAGACCTCTTCATTTCTTCTCCTTTATTTATTGTCTGCTGATTAAGTCATTTTTATAAGCTTTGCAACATTTCAAGTCAGGCTAGTGGGAACAGACTGGTATATTTTATTTCGAATTCGTCTCAGGGTATACTGTCAGCAATCTTGATCCAACGGTTGTTAAGATTCTTATGGAGTCCCATGGGTCGGTCAAAATCAAAGGTTTTTCGCTTAATCATCAGACCCCAATTATATGCTGTAACCGCACGTAGATATGATATCAGAATAATTATTAAGAAGTCTTTAAGAACTATATATAATTGTGGTATTATATTTTAGCATAATTAATAATTATGAGGAATGTTAAAACTCTTTGCACAGATTCCAAAAGTGTTTGGTTGTTTTGCAAATACCAAATCAGTTATACTATTTGCAAGGAGGTACGGGAAAATGGAATTAGGAAAAAATATTTACACTTTAAGAAAAGAAAAAGGTTTTTCACAAGAACAACTGGCCCAAAAAGTAAATGTCACAAGACAAACCATTTCAAACTGGGAGTTAGGAGAAACTTCGCCAAATCCTGAACAATTAATACTTCTATCCGGTGCACTTAATAAAAGTATAGATGAATTGGTAGGTAATGACACTAAGCGTATTTTGAAAGAAGAATGTGACGACAATGAAAAGGCAATTATAAAAATATATATCGCTCTTGCCTTTTTTTGCGGAACAATAGCGGGTATTTGGTCTTTTTCGGCAAACAGATTCAGATATAGTGAGATGGCGTTAATTATCGCCGCAGGAATGATCATAGGTTTATGTTTTGCTGTCGTGTGCCACAATATCCTGAAATACTTGAAAAAACAGGAATAGGTATATCTGAATGACATTATTTAAACTATGTGATGAAATAAATATACAGTCTGAAATCAAAACCCGTGTATTTGATTTTGCAAACAACTTCGATTTTAGTGCAGTAAATAAACAATTGAAGGATTTTTTAGTGTACGAAAAAATGAAAGAAGCAAGGCTTGAACTCCAGGTTATCCTCGGCCATGACGAGGAAAATATCAGGATGCTTACCTGTATGTTAAAAGCTTCTGCTGATATTTATGATATTTATAAAGCAAAGGGTATCAGCGATAAAATTTACTTTGACACAATGAAATGTTACACACGCTTTATTAATGAAACTTTCAGAATAACAGGCAGGCTATATTTTGACAGATACTGGTGGACTACCAGACAGGCGGGCTGTCATTTGTTCAGAATCGGTGAACTGGAATATGAGATTATGCATATTGATAACGACATTATTATAAATCTGCATATTCCATCTGATGCTGACTTTTCACCGCATGCAGTCGATAATTCACTAGAATGTTCTAGAATCTTTTTTGCAGAATATTATCCGGAAATCGCCGATAAAAAATATTGCTGCCATTCATGGCTTTTGGATAGCCAGCTTAAAGAAATGTTAAGTGAAGAATCAAACATTATAAATTTCCAAAAACGGTTTGAAATTTATGATAAAGGTGAGGTGGACACTGAATTTATTGAATGGCTGTATAATACCAAAGCTACTACTGATTATAAGACATTACCGGAAAATACTACTCTGCAAAGAAATATGAAAGCATATTTGATTTCCGGCGGAGAAATCAGGAACTCATATGGGTGGTTATTGTAATAATGTAAAATAAAGGAACTGAGAAATCTGGTAAAACTAAATTTATCACTCAACATTTCCTTACTATTATGGTATAATCTCTTTATAAACCATATTTAGGAAGAGATGTTACATTCTATTAAATATCTAAAAATGACAAATCTGCTAAAAAAACATTTTATCTATGATTATTAAAACGAACTCCCAAAGAAATAATCCAACAGAACGTGGTAAGATATCCCTCACTAAATCACATATAGCAGCCATGAAAGGAACTGATAATGGAAATAGTTGGTTATATTTCTCAATCTGTTATTAATAGATTAGATTTAAAAATTGAACCGAATACCCCGGTATTTATCGGCGAATCCAATATAGAACATATCAAAAACAGGCATCCATACGAATACGACAAGTATTACAAAGATATTGGCATGATAATAAATTTTCCCGATTATGTGGGCATAAATCCAAAAGATGGTTCCATTCTCTTTGTAAAACTGTACAAAATAGATGATGAATACATACGTGTAGCTGTTAAAATTACATCCGAGGGAAAGTGCTTTGCAAAGACTTTACATTTACTAAGCACTTGCAATGCCGAACGGTATCTGGAAAAAGGCACATTGAAAAGACTTGACACAAACTAAATTTATTGTATAATTAAGTTACTAAACGAGTAAACTATATTGAATGAAATCTGAGGACGGAACAGGCGGCCGTCGCCCATTGTTAGGAGATGTGGATTGTCACCCACCTATTTCATTCGAATTTTCAGGCAGGTAACTTCGGTTATCTGCCTTTTGCATTATCCACACCACAACCTCCAACCCATCCCGATGGTTTTCCAGTTCAATGCCTCCCCCCATCCTTTCCATTATATAGTTCACAATATACAGTCCAAGTCCAGAGCCCGGCTTATCTCCCACATTTTTCCCTCTGTAAAATTTCTGAAGCACAAAGGGCATATCCTCCGGCAGAATCCCGTCTCCGTAATCCCTTATATGAATCTCATAACGTTCTTTAGTATTCAGCGCCCATACGCGGACTTCGGCATCAGGCGCATACTTTTTTGCATTTTCCAGAATATTTAGCAGCACCTGCGACATGCGCTTTTCATCCGCAATAAACTCTGCGTCGGGAACAGGCTGTTCTAAAGATATATGTGGATATTCCAGGTCCTGTATGGTTTCCTCCAATACTTTTTTCATACTGATTTTCTGCTCTTTTATTTCCAGCTTTTCCAGTTCTGAGAGCGAATGTAAAACCAAATCGTTTACAAGACCGGACACCTCATCGCATTTTTTCATAATAACTTTTAGGTAACGCTCCCGCTGCTCATAGTCTGAGTCCAAGCCAGCCTCAAGCCCTTCCGCATATGCACGGATGGATGCAATAGGCGTTTTAATATCATGCGACAACGTCGCTATAATAGTCTTATTTTCGCTTACAGCCTGCGCCTCATTTTCTCTCGCCCTGACGATTTCCTTTCTCATATGGTCAAACGCCCATGTAAAGGCTCCGAAAAAATTCTCTCTTTCATATTCCAGCGAAAAGTCAAAGTTGCCCTTAGCAACCTGTTCTGCGTACTTTTCTAGTTTAGAAAAAGGTCGCAATACCTTATAATAAATATAAAAAAAGCCTGCAATCAGGCAAAAAAGAATAAAGCATACATAAATTGCAGAAACCTTCCTTATGCTGCTTTGCTGCGCCAGCGCCGTCTCCTTCTGTAAACGCTCTTGCAGCGCTCCGATTTCCTCCTGTGCCGGATTATAGCCTTCTCCATCTGTAGTTAGCTGCTCTATTTCATTCAATAATACCAGTTCGTTTTCTGCATCTGTTCCTATTATATTTCTTTCCAGAAAATATTCCACACAAAGCGCCACGACTAAAAAAATGCCAATTAATATCAGCGCAGATTTTATAAGCTGTTTTTTCACTTTTTACAACTATACTCCTTCTTAAGTCTGCTGATTTATTCCTTCATTCCTCTTCACAAATACCGGCCATAAGATAGCCTTTTCCCCATATTGTCTTGATGAACTCAGGATTCGCCGCATCTTTCTCCAGTTTCTCCCTAAGCCATCTGATATGTACTGCCACGGTTGCCGTCTCTGCCTCCGAAAACGCGCCCCATACCTCGTGAAGAAGCTCCTCTTTAGTAATAGTACGATTCGGATGTGCGCACATATATGCCAAAAGGTCAAATTCCCGCAGCGCCAGCTTTATTTCCTCACCGCCGCGCTCTACAATCCGCGCTCCTACGTCCACTTTGATGTCTCCGAAGCGATAAACCGGCAAGCTGCCATCTTCACCGTATGTCCTGCGAATAAGGGCATTGATTCTTGCCAGCAGTTCCTTTAGAGAATAAGGTTTTGCCAGATAATCATCGCCGCCCATATCCAGACCCATAATTTTATCGTCCTCACTTGTTCTTGCACTGGCAAAAATGACAGGCACCTTTGATAACAGACGAAGCTCTTTACACACGTCGAATCCGCTGCCGTCAGGCAGATTGATATCCATCAGCAGAAGCTCAAACTGTCTGTCAGTCAGGATATCAAAAGCTTCTTCACAATTTCCGGCAATCCATACATCATATCCGTAACTTTTCAGCATATCGCTTGTGATTGCGGCCAAGTCATTATCATCTTCAATTATAAGGATTCTTTTCTTCATATGCTATTCCCTTTGCCCTGATATATCAATCTTTCACTCCCGTAAAAACATACTCATATACCACGGCAGGTATCTGATTGCGCCGTTTTTCTCCACATTTCTGTCGCAGAAAACAATTCCCTCTTTTAGATTCCATTCTTTTTTACTTAGCACATAGTCAAGCGCACTATGCTCTTTATAAGAATCCCCCGTCCTGACCTCAACAGGAATCGCTTCTTTGCCTTTCTGAAGCAGGAAATCCAGTTCTCCCTTATTCTTTTCATTATAATACCTGAGCACAAATCCGTTAGCTGTAAGAATTTGAGCCAATGCATTTTCCAGAATACTACCATTATTTATTTCAATATTATTTTGTAAAACTTCAAATTGAACATTCTCAGGAAGCATAGTGCATAGCAGCCCTGAATCCGCGAGATACAGCTTGAAAAGATTATTCTTCTGGGTGTTCTTCAATGGGGCTTTCGGTTCGCTCACATTATAACAGGGCAGCGTCATTCCCGTATCCGCCAATCTGTCAAAGCATTGTTCATACCGCTCCATTCTCGCACTTTTGCGTATATCCGCCAGCATAAACCGCTTATTAGCTTTATTTAGCTGTGCCGGAATGAATTCCATTATTTTCTTCATTTTAGACTTATCTCTGTTTGTTCCGTTATTCTCGGAGTTCTCAATATCCTGCATAAAAAGTTCCAGAATGCTCTTCTGCTTTTCTTTTACCTGCGCCATATCATGTGTATCCACAAACAACTGAACAGCCTCAGGCATTCCTCCCACTGCGACATAAGCCTTAAAAAGCCTTTTTAGCATTTCATGAACGCTTCCGCTCACTTTCATATTAAAATCGTAGCATTCCTTTACATATTCTATATCGGCGCCCCTGATACCATTCGCCCATAAGAATTCCTCCAAATCAAGGGGATACATCTCATATACTTCTTCATAATAAAAAGAAGACTCAGGCTGACCTGCTTCTATACAGTCAAACCTTCCGTCATCCGCGAACAGTTTAACGGCGTTTCTTGCCTTCGGACACGCCTGAATCTCATCCAGAAAAATCAAAGTCTTTCCGGATTTCAGACTGTTTCCTATGTAAGCGGTAAGCTTAGCAATAAGTTCTCCAATATCCGAAACATCCGTAAAGATATCCCTTGCCGCCTTGTTTTCAAGCAAATTGATCTCCACAAGATTTGTATACTGTTCCTTTCCAAAGCGACGTATACTGTAAGTCTTACCGGTATGTCTGGCGCCGGTGACAAGAAGCGCTTTTTTCTTCTCTTTCTGTTTCCATTCTTTCAAATATTCCGATATTTTTCTCTCTAACACTTAAAATCCACCTTTTCATTTTGTGCGACGTTTTTCTAATTATAGCACAAACAGACGCCTAGGGCAACATCATTTTGAAGTATTCATCAATCTCCTTCATTCTCGTCATTTGAGAAACATGGAAAGGACAGCGCGACTCACAATGTCCGCACTCAATACAATCATCCGCATGAAGGTTCAGATTATTATAGTGCTCTACTGCCATGGTATCACCCGCTTTTGCCAGATCATAATATTTATTTATCAACCCCACATTCAATCCGACAGGACACGGCTGACAGTGGTTACAGTACACACAGGTGCCTGCTGCATCATGCGGCGTGAAAGAGCCAATGATAGAATAGTCACGTTCCTTACTATCCGCCTCGAAAAAGCCCAGCAGTTTCTTTACATCCTCCACATTACGTATACCCGGAAGGACTGTCAAAACCCCCGGCTTATCCAATGCATACTGGATGCACTGATATTGTGATAACGCCATGCCAAACGGAGATGTTCTCCCTTCCAGAAGCTGACCTCCGGAAAAAGGCTTCATGACAGAAATCCCCACTCCCTCTTTCTCACAGTATCGATATAATTCCATTCTCTCGCTTGCGCTTCCGTTGGCATAATCGCCATGCTGGTAGTCATATCCTGCATTGATGGAAAACATGAGCTGATCTACCATTCCGGTATCAAGTACTTGTCTGGCAAGAGCCGGCGTATGAGAAGACAGTCCGATATGTCTGACTACGCCCTTATCCTTCATATCAAGCAAGAATTGCAGTACACCGTTTTTTTGATACGAAATCCAGTCTTTTTCTTCATCAAGGCAGTGAATAAATCCATAATCAATATAATCTGTTCTCAATGTCTTAAGCTGCCAGTCAACCTGACTTTTTACCTTATCCAGATTAGTAGTCCAGCCATATTCTCCGGTCTCATAATTTGCGCCAAAATGCACCTGATAAAACATTTGCTTTCTCAGGCTTCCCAACGCTTTCGCATAATAAGAAAATGTCTTCGCACCGGCAGTGGCTAAATCCACATAATTTATGCCGCGCTCATACGCGTAAACAATGGCATCTATCGCTTCCTTCTCTGAAGCCTCCGATATATAGCTTGTTCCCAAGCCAATCACACTGATTTTATCTCCCGTCCTTTTGTTCACCCTGTATTCCATTCCAATAACCATTCCTTTCTTTACTATGCTATCAAAAAAAATCCCCACGGGAGCACTTCCTGTGGGGATCATGTCAATCATTCCCTGTCTGTGTATTTACACCATTACTGTAATGCAGCAGATGCATCGTCAAGATCAAAGAATACTTCTTCCAAGTTTGCAAGATCACTTGTACTTGGTGTCCATACATTATTTACAATGCTGATTTTAACTGTAGCTGTCTGAGGCTCATCATAAGTTACACTCTTAAGAGATTCTGCAATGCTGTCCTTCAATGTCGTGATAATCCAATCCATCATCTCATCATCAGACGGAACTGCTTCACCGTTAAGAGCTGCATTCTGCCATTCTGTGCTCTGCGCAATGACAGCATCCATATAAGATACCATAGCCGGCTCAAATACATTCATCTGCTCATAAGTTACTGTTACTACGTAAGAACCGTCATCCTGCTTTTCAGCATCGCCAACAGTATATTTAGCTCCAGCAAGAACATCAGCAAATACCTTTTTGTACTCCTCTTCCTGCTCTGCTGAAAGAGAACCTGCTGCAGAAGCAATTTCTTTTACCTCAGCGTCCAGACCTTCCTCATAAATCTCTGCTGCTTCCTCAGCTGTTGCGATTTTCATTGATACCAGCTGGCTTGAATCATTCTTATAAGAATTATCCAGTAACGCCTTCAAATATGCTGACGCATCAAATGAATTCCCACAACCTCCAAGTACTCCAACTACCATGATACATGCTAAAATAATTGCAAATTTTCTTTTCATATGTTTTTTTCCTCCCTTATTCATAAATAACAATAAATAAGATATCAGCTTTTGCATCCAATGTCAATATTGATTTTAAAGAATTTTTTTTGATTCCAAATCTTCCAAAATATGGATAAAATCCCTTATATTTCCTTTATCCTTTACAATTTCCTTCAAGTGCTTTTCCAGCGTCAAATAACTTATTTTCTCCGGCACCAGATCGTCAGCCACTCCGGGATGCTGTTCCTTAATATTGTCAACCAGTGTTTTTACAAGCTCCTTATTTAATATCTCATCATAATGTTCCCTGCATAGTCCATATACTTGTTCAATAATATGTTCAAAGCCCGCCATCTTATTGTAATTATCAATGTCAAGCCTGTTATTAATCATTACTTTATCATAGCACTTGATTTGATACTCATTCGGAGCTAATTCCACATTATCCCTAATATGTAGAATCGGTATCAACATTCCACATTCGGATGAAAGTTTGCGACGTTTTTCATTGATATAATCTGTTTCAAGTCCAACTTTAAAGCATGGAATAATGTCTTCCCCAAATTCAATAAGCAGCGGTTCGGCAATAATATTTTCCCTGATTTCCCTCTCAAAAGCCACGCTGCTATTCTCTACTATGGAACTTGTTTTTAATCCCAAAATGGTGTCTGCGCTCACATCAAGCAATCGACATAAGTCAACAAACAGCATCATATCCGGTAACCCAATTCCACGTTCCCATTTACTTACCGCCTGCGGAGTCACTCCGAGTCTTGATGCAAATTCTTCCTGCGTCATTTTCCGATTCTGCCTGCACTGACTGATTATGTTTCCGATTTGATTTTCCATATAAAGTCCTCCAATTCGCCAATATTTCCAGATACAATATAAATGAGCTTACATATTTCTCTTTATCCCCTATTATATATGTCCATATTGCGAATGTAAAACAACTTTATGTTGAATAATCGTTCAACACATGATTAACCGTATCAATCTGGTAAATAAGTCCCGCAAACATAGTCGAGCTCAAAATAAGATTAAAGGTGGCATTTATATCATTGTTTGCAATAATATGCATATTCGGATATAAAATACCACCAATATCTATATTTACTTTATATAAATTACCAAGTGTACAACCACCAAATCCTGACAATGGAACATCTTTTCTTACCAGTTGGCTCCAAGTTCTGACATAAGAATATTTCAGTTTTCATTCATCTTCGCCAGTTTCGCCGCCTGATCGGCTGCAATGCAGGCATCCAGAATTTCCTGAATATCGCCGTCCATGACTTTATCCAGTTTATAAATGGTCAGATTAATACGATGGTCGGTCACGCGGCCCTGTGGGAAGTTGTAGGTTCTGATTTTCTCCGAGCGGTCTCCTGTACCTATCTGACTCCTGCGCATCTCTGCTTCAGCATCATGTCTCTGCTGCTGCTCCATGTCATACAGTTTAGCCTTCAACAGCGCAAACGCCTTCGCCTTATTCTGAATCTGGGATTTTTCGGTCTGGCTNTACACAACTATNCCTGTAGGATAATGAGTAAGACGCACAGCAGAATCCGTCGTATTGACGCACTGNCCACCATTTCCGGAAGCCCTCATTACATCTATACGTATNTCTTTATCTTCTATTACGATGTCTATATCCTCGTCTACCTCAGGCATCACTGCTACACTTATGGTTGAGGTATGAATACGTCCGCCGGANTCGGTTTCGGGCACACGCTGTACGCGGTGCACGCCGCTTTCATATTTTAGTACGGAATATGCTCCCTGACCCGTTACCATAAAAGTAACGCTCTTCATGCCGCCGATTCCGATTTCTTCTGCTTCTACCGTTTCTACTCTCCATCTCCTGCCCTCGGCATAGTGGACATACATACGATAAATTTCCGCNGCAAACAAAGCAGCNTCGTCACCACCTGCTCCTGCGCGTATTTCTACTATTACATTCTTCTCATCATTCGGATCCTTAGGCAAAAGCAGTATCTTCAGCTCATTCTCAAGCTCTTCGACTCTTTTCTTAGCATCAGCAAGCTCTTCTTTGAGCATCTCCCGCATTTCTTCATCAGATTCACTATCCANCATGGCTATGCTGTCTTCAATGTCCTGATTACATTTCCGGTATTCCTTATATGCATCCACAATAGGAGTAAGGTCGCTCTGCTCCTTCATCAACGAGCGAAAACGTTCCTGATTATTGGCTATGTCAGGCTCGCTCAATGCACTCATTATTTCCTCATATTTTCTTAAAAGGTCATCTAACTTATCAAACATATCTTGGCCCTTTCCAAATTTATAATTATNTTTTAGTTATTCTGTTAAACTGCAGATTTATTCATAATTCCATGCACCACACGNTCCAGTCCTGCAAAGTCCTTCACCACTTCAANCTCAGAATATCCTGCATCCTCCATCATNGCCTTTANATCANCCGCCTGNTCATATCCGATTTCAAAAAAAAGCTCTCCGCCTCCGGTCAGATAGTCCCCTGCACGCTCTATTATTTTACGGTAAAANAACAGACCGTCCTCTTTTCCATCCAGTGCAGAACGCGGCTCGTATTCCCTGACTTCCGGCATCAGCGTTTCAATAACATCGCTTTTTATATAAGGCGGATTGGANACAATNATTTCAAACTNNCCTNTATANCNATCTNNCTCATNCTTTTCAAGCNGTTCAAACAAATCACTCTGTACAAACTCTACATTTAATNCATTCTTCAACGCCTTAAGTTTATCGGCATTCTCCATTGCCACACTCANCGCGTCCTGAGATATATCCGTACCTATTCCGGTACAGTCATTGGAATAATACAACAGNCTCAACAAAATACAGCCCGAACCGGTGCACATATCCAGAATGCGCATACCATCATGAAGATGCCTCATTACCTCCTCAACCAGTATCTCCGTATCCTGTCTGGGTATCAGAACATGCTCATTTACTGCAAATTCCAANCCCATGAATTCCTGCACGCCCGTAATATACTGCAAAGGCACATGTTTCTTTCTTTCNGCAATANAGTTTACATAATGTTCGTACTCTTTTTCCGATACTTCTCTGTCACCATGTATGAGCAGTGTATTCCTATCGGTTCCGCATGCATACTCAAGCAGCAGTCTTGCGTCCAGCTTAGCCTCCGCAATCTCTGCACTTTCAAGCTGTTCTTCACCCCATTTATACACTTGCCCATAATGTAAATCCATATATTTATTCCTCAGATTCCTCATCATCTNCCGGCTCTTCTCCGTCCACCANCCAGGAATCGTCTATTTCATAGCCAAAAACATCATACAAATATGCCTTCCAGTCGAAAACAGCNTCCACCGCTGCAATTGCTACTTCCGCCATACTTTCATCCGGCTCTCTCGTTGTCAATCCCTGAAGCANCATACCGGGCGCAGAAATAATTTTAACAAGAAAATTGTCGCTTCTTCCNGCCAGCCTGATAATCTCATAAGAGATACCCGCTATGACCGGAATAAGCGCTATACGCAACAAAATCTTATANAGNGGATTTTCAACTCTAATGAAGAAAAACAAAATTACACTGATTAACATAACCAAAAGCATGAAGCTTGTTCCGCAGCGTTTATGTCTTTTAGAGCTTCTCATTACATTGTGAACAGTCAGAGGACGNCCCTTTTCAATGCAGTTAATGCACTTATGTTCTGCCCCATGATATCTGTACAATCTTCGGATATCCTTCATCAACGAAATACCCAGTACATACATAACGAAAATGAAAATACGGATAGCTCCCTCTATAATTGCCATTAAAGAATCATTTCTGATATATCCCTGAAATAATGATGTCAGATACCACGGCAGCACCATGAAAATGGCGACTGCAAGCGCTATGGAAAATATTGTCACGATTCCGGTAAAGACTTTTTCCGCATTATCTTTGAATATCTTATTAAAAGCCTTATCCGCCACAGTTTCCTTCGCATCTTCGTCTTCATAAAAATCAGCGGAATAATTCAGGCTTTTCATTCCAAGAATCATGGAGTCAATGAAATTAAATATACCTCTGACAAAAGGAATCTTAAGCAGTATACTGCCATGTACAATGCTGTGGTAAGTATTCACCTCTACCTCAATCTTACCATCCGGCTTACGGACAGCTACCGCATACGTGTCTTTATTCTTCATCATAATGCCTTCCAGAACTGCCTGACCGCCAATTCCGGAGGATTGCTTACGTTTTTTCCTCAAATCATCTGCCTCCTGCGCTACATCTAAAAAAGTCAGGCTTGACAGCCTGACTTAGCCGGGGCGTCACCCCAACATTTTTAAGCAAACTAATTGTTTTCCATACCGTATTTCTTATTGAACTTATCAATACGTCCTCTGGCCTGTGTCGCTTTCTGCTGACCTGTGTAGAACGAATGACATTTAGAACAAACTTCCACGTGAATCTCCGGTTTGGTGGAACCTGTTACAAATGTGTTTCCACAGTTACATGTTACGGTTGCCTGATAATACTCAGGATGAAGTCCCTCTTTCATTTTATAACTACACTCCTTTTTCTATTTTGTACGAAGAACCAATAGTAATGTCTTTGTAATTTTTCTATTGTCATGAATAACCGACAGCTTATGTATTATAGCATAGCTGTTTACTGTATGCAAGTACTTTTATTTAAAAAATATCGGTTGTATTACATGCGTATTACAGGAACCTCATTTTTTTAACCATATTGACAAACTCAAAGTTATTCCTGGTTCTGGAAAACATATCCAGAATTTTATCTACAGCTTCTTCCGGCTTAAGTCCGTTCAGAGCTTTCCTTATTATATTGATAGCCTCCAATTCGTCCGGTGCAAGAAGCAGATCGTCTCTTCTGGTTCCTGATTTAGGAATATCAATTGCCGGGAATACTCTCCTTTCAGAAAGCTTACGGTCCAGTACCATTTCCATGTTACCCGTGCCCTTAAATTCTTCATAAACCACATCATCCATCTTGCTTCCGGTCTCTACGAGCGCAGTCGCCAGTATTGTCAGGCTGCCGCCTTCCCTCATATTTCTTGCCGCACCGAAAAAACGCTTCGGCATATGAAGGGCTGCCGGATCCAGACCGCCCGATAATGTACGTCCACTCGGCGGAACGGTAAGGTTATAAGCCCTCGTCAGTCTGGTAATGCTGTCAAGCAGAATCACAACGTCTTTTTTATGTTCTACAAGCCTCTTTCCGCGTTCGATTACCATCTCCGACACTCTCTTATGATGTTCCGGAAGTTCATCAAAAGTGGAGTAGATAACTTCTACATTAGGCCCTTCAATAGCTTCTTTAATATCCGTTACTTCCTCAGGACGCTCGTCAATCAGCAATATGATCAGATGTGCCTCAGGCGTATTCCTTGTAATTGACTTTGCAACTTCTTTTAATAAAGTCGTCTTTCCTGCTTTAGGCGGAGATACTATCATTCCTCTCTGCCCTTTTCCTACAGGACTCATCAAATCCATTATTCTCATAGCCACAGAAGCGCCCGGAACCTCAAGTTTCAATCGTTCATTGGGAAAAATAGGCGTCAGGTCTTCAAAATTAGCTCTGCGCATTGCCACCTCGGGAGCATACCCGTTAATTGATTTCACATAAAGAAGCGCACTGAATTTTTCGCTCTGCGTCTTAACTCTGGTATTTCCTTCCAGAATATCACCGGTCTTGAGTCCAAATCTTCTGATCTGGCTCGGTGCCACATAGACATCGTTTTCGCCCGGCAGATAATTCTCACACCTGATAAATCCAAACCCATCGCTCATGACTTCTAAGATACCATGCGCCATGATTCCGCTGTCAAGCTCCGCCGGGAATTTTTCTTCCTCTCCCCCTGAAGGAGCAGTCTCCGCCTTTTCCTGTTTTTCCTGTTTCTTAGGCACGATAGATTTAACAGCAACTTCTTTTCCTGCCGCCTTATCTTTCTCGTCTTCCTTAAGCATCGCTTCTACCAAATCCGACTTTTTCATCGTAGAAGCGCCTTTAATCCCCCGCACTTTTGCGAGTTCTTTCAAATTCGCAAGCGCTAATGATTCATACTTTTCTCTCATAAATTCCTCCTGTGCTTTTATCAATTATACCTGAGCCTAACACCCATTTTTAATATTTTCTTTCACTCTTTGGTCGAGGGGTTTTATTTCTTGATATGTATACTGAAATGTAATAAAAACCTGTCTATTAAATCTATTATACACCATGGTTTGAAAAATAGGAAGAGGAAATTTTGCACTTTTTACGTCAAAAGTATTAAAGAGTATATTGCAGAAAAATCATAAATACTATATGATTAAGAAAGATTTGTCAGAAACAGGAGCTGTACAATTACATAAATAATTTGAAAGAAACGAGGTACAATTATGACAACAGGTGAAAAAGCGTTAAAAATGCATGAAGAATGGAATGGAAAGCTGGAAACCGTTTCCAAAACAGCCGTTAAAACAAGAGAGGATTTGGCAATCGCCTATACTCCGGGTGTTGCAGAACCCTGTAAAGTAATCGCAAAAGACAAAGAAGCAGCCTACACATATACATGGAAATCCAATACAATAGCTGTAGTCTCCGACGGCAGCGCCGTTCTTGGACTTGGAAATATCGGTCCTCACGCGGCTATGCCCGTTATGGAAGGAAAAGCTGTCCTATTTAAAGAATTCGGCGGCGTTAATGCAGTTCCAATCTGCCTCGATACACAGGATACCGAGGAAATCATCAAGGCGGTAACTTACCTTGCACCGGGATTCGGCGGTATCAATCTGGAAGATATCAGCGCGCCCCGCTGCTTTGAAATAGAAGAAAGACTGAAAGAAATTCTGGATATCCCCGTATTTCATGATGATCAGCATGGTACGGCTATCGTTGTATTGGCAGGTACTATCAATGCCCTGAAGGTCACAGGCAAGAAAAAAGAAGACTGCAAGGTAGTCGTAAATGGCGCAGGAAGCGCAGGAATCGCTATTACCAAGCTGTTACAGAGCTACGGTTTTTCCAATATTATCCTGTGCGACAGCACCGGAATCATCAGTAAATCAAGAAATAACCTGAATAAGGTAAAACAGCAGATGGCTGAAACAACCAATCCGTCTAATGAAAGCGGCACACTTGCAGACGCTATGAAAGACTCAGATATTTTCATCGGCGTATCCGCTCCCGACGTAGTAACATCAGAGATGGTCGCTTCAATGAAGAAGGACTCAATAATTTTTGCTATGTCCAATCCAGTACCTGAAATCATGCCGGATGTTGCCAAGGCTGCCGGAGCACGTATAGTAGGCACCGGACGTTCAGATTTTCCTAACCAGATTAATAATGTAGTGGCTTTTCCGGGCATTTTCAAAGGAGCTCTGGAAGGACGTGCGCCGCAGATTACCGAGGAAATGAAGCTCGCAGCCGCTTATGCCATTGCAGGGCTTGTTCCCGATGAAGAATTAAATGAAGATAATATTATGCCGGAAGCCTTCAATCCAGATGTGGCTGAAGTCGTTGCCGAAGCCGTAAAATCGCATATCCATCGATAGATAATTGTGAAACTTTGCTTTTCAAGACGTCCGTTGTACAATATAGACAAATCGGAGAATTGTAATGACCAAGGAAGATACTTTGATACTTTATAAGCTTATAATACTATATATGCTGAACCGAGCCTCATTTCCTATTACGAAATCACAGGTAGCCGATTTTATTCTTGAAAACGAGTATATGGACTTTTTGACTTTGCAGCAGGTATTCGCTGAATTGTCGGACTCAGGAATGATTACTGCGAACACTGTCCGCAACCGCACACACCTTGCTATAACGGAAGAGGGAAAAGAAACTCTGGCTTTGTTCAGGAGCCGACTTAACGTACTCACCAAGAAAAAAATCGACATCTTTTATATGGAAAACGGAGTGGAAATGCGCAACGAGCTTTCTATTACTTCCGATTATTATAAGTCTACTTCCGGAGAATATGAAGCCCACTTGCAGGCCACCGAGAAAAAAGTGCGGCTGGTTGATATCACCCTATCGGTTCCCGATGAGGAAACCGCTGTCGCCATATGCGATAACTGGCAGAAAAAAAATCAGACAGTGTATCAAAGCTTAATAGAACAGTTATTTTAGCCTTTTATGCGCTTCATATGCTCTTTGATTTTTACTTCGTATCCATTTCCGGAAGGACGATAAAATTCTTTCCCGTTCAGTTCATAAGGCAGATATTGCTGTTCCACATAGTGATTGGGATAATCATGTGCATACTTATATCCCGTGCCGTGACCGAGCTTCGCGGCACCCTTATAGTGTGCGTCCTGCAGATGCGTAGGTATCGGCAGATTCCCGCTCCTCTCTATCTCACTCATTGCCTCGAAAATCGCATTACATGAAGAATTGCTTTTCGGAGCGCATGCCACGTAAGCCGCCGCCTGAGCCAAAATAATCTGAGCCTCGGGCATTCCTATTCTTTCAACTGCAAGCGATGCGCTGACCGCTACCGTTAATGCATTGGGATCGGCATTTCCCACGTCCTCTGCTGCGCATATCATAATCCTTCTGGCGATAAAAGTCACGCTCTCCCCCGCATAGAGCATTCTCCCAAGATAGTATACTGCTGCATCCGGGTCCGAGCCTCTCATGCTTTTAATAAACGCCGAGATTGTATCATAATGGTTATCACCCGTCTTATCGTAACGGAGGACTCTTTTCTGGATACACTCCTGCGCTACCTCGGTCGTAATATGTATCTTACCGTCTTCGCTCCTGTTAGTAGTCATGATGCCGAGTTCTACCGCATTCAGGGCATGTCTCGCATCTCCGCCNGACAAATCAGCCAGAAATTCCACGGCATCCTCATCAATTACCGCATCATANGCNCCCATACCCTTCTCTTTATCATAGACGGCACGATTNATCAATACCNTNATNTCNTCTNTTGACAGTGGTTTAAGTTCAAAGACTATCGAACGNGAAATTAACGCCCCATTGACTTCAAAATANGGATTCTCCGTNGTNGCGCCAATCAAAATAATCGTTCCNTCTTCCACAAACGGCAGCAAGTAGTCCTGCTGACCCTTATTAAAACGATGAATTTCATCGATGAAAAGGATTGTCTTTTTCCCATACATCCCGCTTGTATTCTTCGCCTGCTCTACCACCGCTTCCATATCTTTCTTCCCCGCTACGGTCGCATTAATCTGCGTAAATTCCGCGCTGGTTGTATTGGCGATGACTTTGGCAAGAGTCGTTTTACCTGTTCCAGGCGGTCCATAGAAAATAATAGAGCTAANCTTATCAGCCTTAATAGCACGATAAAGCANCTTATCCTTACCGATGATGTGCTGCTGCCCTACCACTTCATCCAGCGTGGCAGGCCTCAATCTTGCGGCAAGCGGAGATTCCTTATCCATATTCGTNTTTCTCATATATTCAAATAAATCCATACCGTAATCGTTCCTTTTTCTACAGATAATTTGCGGANAAAATTTTCTGTTATGTNATATGTNAATTTTATCATGAGAGTGAGTTTTTGTCAGTATGCAAATAATTAGGGATTCTCAATAAAATTATTCAANACGACCGTTGTACAATATAGACAAATCAACGCAGGGCAGATTGCGNAAAATGTTCGCGAAGTGCCTTGCGNAGTCANATGAGATTTTCTTAATATTCCGTTCAANACCCAGCAATTTCGGGACATGGATGTCCCGAAAAGCCCGCTCTGAGCCCGGACGGCGAATAGCGGGCGGTTGCGTCCGGCATCTACTGTATTGTCGGAATATTTAGAAAATCCATCTGACGCAGCCAGGCGCGAGGGAACATTTTGCGCAATCTGCCGTCTCAGTCCATAAACTTCTGTTTTCCATATTCTTTCACCCTCAACTTATCAAAGAAACTATTGATAATCCAAACCCAATATGTGATAATATTAACCAGAGAAATGCCTTACGGAAACTACACAGGCAATGAAGATAAAGAGGGTTTGCGAAATGAGCGGCTATCAAAATCGAGGCAGCATGGGAGAACAGATAAAAGGAGCGCTTACTGAAGCATTGCAAAGCGGTGATTTCAGTAAGTTAAATGATTTGGTGTCCCAGACTGTCAATATTACTATAGACGAAGTCAGGTCAAATATTGTATCCGGTATCGGTACAGGTCTGGAAAAGGAAAAACAGACGCAGGAAGAACGTCGCAGACAGGAGGAACAGAACCGGCAGATCAGGGAGGAACGTGAAAGACAGGAGCAGGAGCGGAGAAACAGACTGATACAGGATTCACGTAACAAGCAGGAACTGGAACAACGCAACAGGCAATATAGGCTTCAAAATAAATTCCGAATCAAAAAGATAGGCAATGTATCCAATGTGCTCTTTCAGGTATTCGGAGGAATCGGTCTGGGATTTACAGGATTGATAACTCTCGGATATATTTTTACGGCATTATATGATTGGCAATTAACAAGCATTGGAGGATGGATTTTAAATCTGCTATTTCTTGCATTTTTTTCCGGTATGATTAATGTAGGCATCAGTCAGAGGAAACGCTTAAAACGTGCAGAACGATATGTAAAACTGTGCGACCATAAGATGTATAAAAATATCAAAGATTTGGCAATGGCTTCCGGCAAAAAAGAGCGCTATGTCGTTAAAGATCTCCAGAAAATGATTGATATGGGATTTTTCCCTGAAGGGCATCTGGATGAACAGAAAACCTGCTTTATGCTGAGCGACGCCATTTACTGGCAATATCTGGATGTAGAAGAGAATCGTAAACGCATTGAAGAAGAGAACAGGATTACCGCCAAACCACAGGAAGAGACACAGACACCAAAGGATATCCCTGCACCGGAAATATCAGCCGAACAAAACACTGAGTTAAATACCATGATAGCAGAAGGTATGGAATGTATCCGTAAATTAAGGGAATTGAATGATAAGATTCCCGGCGAGGTCATTTCCGCCAAGCTTTTCCGCTTAGAAAGCCTTCTTAAAGAAATATTCAGCAGCATCAGGGAGCATCCCGAGCAGATGCACCGTATGCATAAACTGATGAATTATTATCTGCCTACTACTCTCAAGCTGGTAGAGGCATATGAAGAATTTGACCGCGTGAGTGCGCCCGGAGATGAAATCACGGCTGCGAAAGCGGAGATTGAGAATACTCTGGACACAATCAACCATGCATTCACGGAGCTTTTGAACAACCTTTTCCAAGACTCTGTATTCGATGCAACGACAGATGCGCAGGTGTTGAAAACCATGCTTGCCAGAGAAGGCTTGATGAATGAGATGGAATTTGCAACAATAAAAGACAACTGAATGGAGGAAAACAAATGAGCACGAATTTAGATGAAATGTTAAAGGAAGCCCCCTCTCTGACACTTGATCCATTTACAGAGCCGTCAGCGGCAGTCGCAGACGTAGTAGCTACGGCAAATGAAGTACAGGTATTAGAAGGTGCCGCACAGGCGTTGAAGGAGGTTCCTAATGATGTTCCGGAGGCAGTGTTGACACCGGAAGAACAGAAAATGGTAGATGATTTTGCTTCCAAAATTGACATAACCAATACACAGATGGTAATGCAGTACGGAGTGGGAAGCCAGAAAAAAATAGCCGACTTCTCCGAAAGCGCTCTTAACAACGTCCGTACCAAGGATATGGGTGAAATCGGCCAGATGCTGACCGGCGTAGTCGCAGAACTAAAGGGTTTTGACGAGGAAGAAAAGAAAGGATTATTCGGCCTATTTAAAAAGAGCAGCAATCAACTGGCAAATCTCAAGGCAAAATACGACAAAGCAGAAGCCAATGTTAACAAAATCTGTAAGGTAATGGAAAACCACCAGGTAACGCTGCTTAAAGACGCCGCTATGCTGGACAAGATGTACGAACTGAACCTGAATTATTTCAAAGAATTGTCCATGTATATTGTGGCGGGCAAGCAAAAGCTTAAACAGGCCAGAACCGTAGAACTGCCGGAACTTCTGGCTAAAGCAGAGCAAAGCGGACTTCCCGAGGACACTCAGAAAGCTAACGATTATGCTGCAATGTGCGAACGTTTCGAGAAGAAGATTTATGATTTGGAGCTTACGAGAACCATCTCCATGCAGATGGCTCCGCAGATTCGCCTTATTCAAAGCAACGACACTGCAATGTCCGAAAAAATTCAGTCCACGCTTGTCAACACGATACCGCTGTGGAAGAGCCAGATGGTAATCGCCATAGGTCTGAATCATTCCACCGAGGCTGCAAAAGCACAGAAAGAAATAACCGACATGACGAATGAACTGCTTAAGAAAAATGCAGAAAATCTTAAGAGCGCAACCATCGCAACCGCCAAAGAGAGCGAGCGAGGTATTGTGGACATCGAGACCCTGACCGCTACAAACCAGACTCTTATCAGTACTTTGGATGAGGTCTTAAAGATTCAGGAAGAGGGCCGCACCAAGAGACGTAACGCGGAACAGGAACTTGGAAGAATTGAAGATGAAATGCGCCAGAAGCTGCTTGCAGTAAGCAATGCTTCAAGACAGGCTTAACAGNATTCTGATTATTTNTTACAACTAAGGGGCTGTCATTTCCCGACAGCTCCTCACTTGATAACTTCTATTCACTTTTAAGTAGCGGTTGTTGGTATAGTTTACGCTCTACCTGTTTACGCTTTTTGCTGATTAATTTTAATGTTTCCGTAGCATTTTCTTTTTCTGCCACTTCTTGCAGATCATCTAAAATAGTTAACTGATCAAATAAATAGCCATTGTATTCCTTTTCATTTGTAGGCATACCACTTCACCTCCTCATATAAAAGAAAAATGCTTTGTTGTACCATTATTATAACATGCTTCTGTTTTTATTTCTATATACATTCAGTTATGAATATTACACTATGCAATGGTGCCGTCTTAGCTGGTTTCCTATACGCCGGGCTAATCGCCCATTTATATGGTTCGTTTTCTCAATAAATATATTGTAATAACCGTATACTCCTTATCTGCATTTAGCGATATTAATTAAAAGTAGCCAGTAGTCATTTCATAGCCATAAGAAGTTATATTTCCGCCATCTACTATACTGATTATATTCCATCCGTATTTGCAGCAGAATATCAGAGCCGGTATCACTGCAATTCCAAGTGCAATCCACATAAACTTCCTACCATAGCTCTTCATCTTCATAATATATAGAATGTCCGGCACTAAAGCAGCTATAATCCAGCCAACTAATAGCATAATTCCAATTATTCCGGCAGTACCTTCATCAAACGTTCCATCAATTTGATAAATCTTCCCACTTAAACATAAATATATACAGCCAAGCAAAACCGGTGAGATAAATGAAGTGTACACACACCATATTGTCCTCAGACCAATTACCGCAATTGCAAAACCTTTGTTTAGTGTATCTGTAAAAATGGCTTTCGTCATAATATGTTATCCTTCCTTTACGTTGGTTCATTATATCAATCCAAATATTTTTCCATCAAATAAAAACAGCCCTTCCGCCACTCCACTTCTCCGACTTTTTGATAACCACGACCGAGATATAATTTATTAGCATATGTATTTTTTGAATAAACATCTAATCTGACTGCCCGTTTGCCTTCTGATAAAGTCTGCTTTTCGATGTAATCCATTGCTTGTCTCGCAATACCCATATTTTGAAATTTTGGGTGTACACATAATCTATGCACTACATTGAATGATTTCTCCGGTTCTTTCCACTTACCGTTTTCATATTCTTCATCATAAGCCTGATTAATGGTAAATACTACTGCAATCTGATTTTCAATACATCCAACTGTCAATTGGTTATTTCGTATATCATCCATAAAATCATCTTTTGTGGGATATAATTCATCCCATTGTTCAATTCCATTTTCTTTCATATGAGCAATGGCTTTTGTGATAAGTGTTTCGATATCCTGTATGTCATCTGCCAATGCTTGTCTATATCTTATTTCCATAGTGCTTGTCCTTATATTGTGATTTGCTTCGCTCCTTCTGTGTCTCATTTTTATCATTCTAATATCTGCATGTGCTTTTGTCAACAAACTTCATATCTCTAAAAAATGCACAATACAATATATTGTTATTGTACTTCTGAAAATCAAAAACTTATGCAGGTAACAGGCAAACGAATCTGCTCCGACCGCTCTGTCAGTTATTTCTGTCGTTCTTGGGAAGCTTATTAAAAATCTGCTCAGTGAGATAGAAATTCTAAAATCAAATGCAGTTAAATAGGAAAAGGGGCTGTCGCTCCCTTTTCCATAGGACAGTTCTGAATATAATACATTAAGACTTTTCTATAATAATCAATGGGATTTCCATCTCATCCTCCGTAAGCCCCGCATGCACTCCGATAAAAGAATCCGCTTCTTTAGTTGAATTGAAAATAGCCAAATCATCTATGGCAATCGCCAGATACTCGCCAAGCATTTTCTCAAAATATGGGTGCGCTGTTCCGCTTCCGAATATCTTGCTCTCCAAGACCTGTTCCTTTGTCCAAAGCAGAAACTTATCCCCAAATTCTTTCTTAAATTCATACTCAAACTTCTCTTTTTTCTCCTCATGTACAAACAGATTCAAAGCTCTCGGCTCAATAGACGGCATACGCACCAGACACTCTGTTATCTTTGGATAATCGGTAATCGACACTGTCTTTGAATCTATATGCCCATGGTCGGCAGTCACAATGACTAAAGCGTTTTCAAGTTCATCACACAACTTGCGCACCTGCTCTTCCAAAACAATCGTCATATGTTTTGCCTCTACGCCATAGCATCCTTTCTTGTGCATAGTACTATCCGGTTCGTCCCAATATCCATATATATACTTCTTACCCGGTTTATTGCATAACTCCTTAATCTGACCGCAGATTTTTTCAAAACTATCAGGAAACGGCGGTAAAAACGGAGCAACTTCATATGCGTTCCCTCCATTTTCCCTGATTTTTGAACCT
>JAAUZS010000064.1 GCA_014804495.1 Lachnospiraceae bacterium | reverse complement strand
ATGGAGGAGGAACAGAAGGAATTTAATGGAAAAACGGTAGAAGAACAAAATAGTTTGAGAGGGGATGCAGGTTATGATGTTTATGAACAGACAATAACCTGCGAAGGTATAAGCACATCATGCGTACAAGTAAGAGGACTTGAGGATTCCGATAAGGAGAAACAAATTAATCAGCTTTTGCAGGAACCACTTATTACGTTAATTCAAAGTGGGGAGGCAGAGAACTTCAAAGATTTTGGGATTGGAGTGTTTGAAGATATAAAAATATTTCTTGCATATAAAACGGAGAAATGGTTATCGGTAGTGTATTCCATTAAAGCGGATGAACCATCTATAAAAACCGGGAAAGGTTTGGCGGAAATCGGTATCACTATAAATAAGCAGACCGGTGAGCGGGTTATGCTGGACGATTTGTTTTCATTACAGGATTTGGAAGGATGGCTTGTAGGACATGGATTTAATGAGGTTTATTTATATGATAATAATATTCATGGAACTGTTTTGACAGAAAAAGAAATAATAAGCCAACTGGATGTCAAAGGACAGCGTGCATTATTATATTACAACACGGCATTGAAGTTTTATTTATATCGTGGCGAATTGGTACTTATGGATGCATTATTTGTTAACGAAATACCTTTGCCGAAAATTTATGAATATTTAAAAGTGGATCCTTGGTATGACTAAGGAAGCAAAAAACTGGAGCAAACAAACTCTGAAAAATAATTGTATCTTCGGATAAAGTATGCTATAATCATGCCAAGAAAAGAGCGAGATGCTCTGCTTAAGAATTATGGGTATAGACTCCCGACAAAGATGAATGGAGTTAGTTGCTCCGCAAAATGATTTATTTGGGTATAAACTCCCAACGAAGAAGAAGCAGGCCGTATGGTCTGCTTTTTGTCTTATGAGGATAAAGTCGATGTACTGAAAAGTTCAAAATGTAACGGAAATGTAACAGTTATGATGCAAAAATGATGCAAGGTTGTCTTATAATGTTAAATAATGGAATGCGCATTGCAGAGTGAAATACATATTGATACGATAAAGTAAACAGAGGTATTGAAATGTACAAAAAGAAACGATACATACTTTTTATAGTTGGTATACTGCTATTTATAAAGATTATATACCTAATCGGACAGAGACAGTCTGTTCAAAATGTTTTTGATGAAATGATAATAAATGAAGCTCGATTATTGAGGAAATCCGAGAACATTTGTAATGTGCACAGTGCAAAACCTTATTATGATTACTTTACTATGGAATACAAGCATATTGATGGAAATATTTCTTCTGAAATATATATTCTATTTTCTGCTACTCCTATAGGATTGGATGTAAATGAACCTTTATATATTACATTTGAACCTCATGATGAAGCCGGAAATGTTTTGGGAGTCATTAGTTTTGCCTATTATAAAAGCACTAATAAACTCTATATCCATAATATTGATATCTATAATAGATATACGGCAGACACAATAGCGCCGCTTCCCTTGGGAGAGCTGGAAGCCTATAAAGACTATCTTCTATATGACGTAATAATAGGGAGTTATCTGGATAATGGTAAAAGCAGGTTTTCCATGGACAATCTGGGAGAATTTGAAGTCATAGATTACCTTATGCCCTATGAGTACTGCGGTATGCCGGACAGGGAAGTGAAAAGGACAGAAATTGATGCGCAGGGTGTAAGCTATACTATTTGGTTAGAAACTGACAGCATATCCTGCATACAGCAGACGATTCAGCATGATGACAGAATAGTAAGGGGAACTGGACTTGCTTTATACCATCCGATAATGCTCACGGATGAAATTTTTGGGCGGGATACCGGAGCTTCGCGTTTTGCAGTGCAGATAGACGGAAAAGATTGTGAACTGTCAGACCTGATAGAGATAGATGATGGTTTCATCGAATGGATAAAGAGCAGTGGACAGGCAGAAGGAAACTTACAGAGAATATCTCCGGACAGAGAAACAGGATGCAGAAAGACACAGCAGATGCTGCAGTACTTTCCGGAAGAACAGATGCAGACGGTGTTGGAGAACTGCGAATTCTATATAGAGCCCGGATACCTGCATGTTCGTTTCCCCTATTGGGATTACGAAAGGAAAGAACCCGGATTCGTAATGAACGGAAATGACTTATGGAGAGGCTGGCTGACGATGAAGACAGATGATATAGAAAGGTTCTTAAAGGTGGAAAAATGGTAAAGAAGAAAAGTTTTTGGATATCTGTATGTATCATTTCTTTGTTATTAATATTTATGGTAGTGGGGATGGGTATATTCGTATATAAGAGAGGCAGCAACAAAGATATCAGAAATGTTTTTGATGAAATGATAGCAAAAAGATATATAGTCATGGAAGAGGCGGAACATGTCACGGCAGGAGGATATGATGCAGTCCGCCTGTTATGGCAGGTAAAAGAGGGAACCCCGCTTAGGATAGGAATTGTATACAGCACTGAATATAAGAAGCTGTATATTTACGGTGATGCCTGTATGCCGGAAGAGATAGAGGATATGAGTTATCAGGAGTATTTTGAAGAATGTCTAAAGGAGTATGGAATCAATTGGGAGGAAGTAGAGGACAGAAAGGAAGATTTTATCTGTAAATATATACTGGGGACGTGGTTTGCAGAGCACAAAAGCAGTTATACCAAAGACCGATTAGGAGAATTGGAAGTGCTTGATTTTCTGATGCCTTATGAATACTGCGGCAGTGACAACAGTAAGTGGATGACGGTAACAGAGACGGTAGAAGAAGGATATGGGGAAGCATTTAGGGGGAAGGTGAAATATACCGAATGGGATGCAGGCAATTATTTGTGCAGGCAGACACAGATAAGCCGGGATTATGGCTACCGTGATATCATGGAGCGGATAGAGGCGGATATGAACGGTTTCAATACGGTGAGCGAGGAGATAATAGTGGTATGGTACGATAAGTGGAATGGGAAGGAAGTAGATGAGCAGGAATATATTCCATTAACAAGAATTTTTGGAGGAAGTAATGCCAGCGAGTTTTCTAAATGGTTAAAGACTAGAGGAAAAGTGAAAGGAAACTTGACAAAGTTATCTTATACGAGAGAAGAAGGGGAAGAGAAAACCCGGGAAATAATAGAGAAATATGCAGAAATGAGAATTTGGGATTTTTTTCAGCCGGCCGAATATTATATAGCGGGAGAAGACTTGAACATACGGCTTGCTTATTATGATTATGAGTCGGAAACTCCCGGCTGGATGGAGAATGGGAAAGGCGAAGTCTGGCAGGGTTGGATAACGTTTAAGTTATATGATATTCAGCAGTTATTGGGTGGTGATGGTTTTTACATAGATAAAGGAGAAAAAAATGGAATATATAGATGAACGTATTTTGGCATTAGTTGGGTGTTGACCGCCGGGTATTCGGATGTATTGTATAGTAGTATAGAAAATAGGGTTATTTTTGACGATACAGTGTATATTTTACATGATGATGGTGAATTAGAGGAAATTGAGGAAATGCAGATGGAGATTCCTTTAATAGAAGAAATTGAAACATATATAAAGTAAAGTGCAAACTCAATTACAGCCAGATGAATAATGGGCGGGATTGGCCGAGAGGTACTAATATAAAGACGAGAGGTATTGGAATGAAGAAAAAGAAAGGAATTATACTTTTTATTCAAGTAGCAGGCAGTATAGTCGGCATATTGTTAGAGTTATTTATATTTATAAAAATTATGGACCGAATCGGACCGGATCGCCCTGTTCAAAATGTCTTTGATGAAATGATAGTTAATGATGCCAGAGCATTGAGAAATTCGGCGAATATCTGTAATGTTGAAGATCATAGACCGCATGAAAGCTATATGCGTATGGAATACAAAGATATTGATGAAAATATTTCTTCCGATATTTTTATTTACCTTAATGACAGCGCGGGATTGACCAAAGCTGCACCTATATATATATTATTTTCAGTTCATGATGAAGAAGAAAATAAATCGGAATTCATATGTTTTGTCTATTATGAAAAAGTTAAAAAACTCTTCGTTTATGGTTTTTATAGTATACAGGGAAAAAAGGAACCTATGTCCTGGGGAAAGTTTGAATACTATAGGGATTATCTGTTGTATGACATAATAATAGGGAGTCATCTGGATAACAGAATAAGCCGTTTTTCTATGGACAATCTGGGAGAATTCGAAATTATAGATTATCTTTTACCCTATGAATACTGTGGTATGCCGGAGAGGGAAATAAGCGAGACGGATGTGGATGAGCAGGGAGTAAGCTACATCACATGGCTGGATACCGCCAGACTGCTCTGTATACAACAGACGATACAGCATGAAATCCAGCAGGAAATTCAGTATGACAATAGCAGGCTGCTTCACGTCGTATTCGGTAATATTCCATGCATGCTAACGGACGAAGTATTTGGGCGGTATACCGGGGTGTCTCGCTTCGTAGTGCAGATAGACGGAAAAGACTGTGAACTGTCAGACCTGATAGAGATAAATGATGACTTCATCGAATGGATTAAGAGCAGCGGACAGGCACAAGGAAACCTGCATAAGACATCTCCTAACAGAGAAGCGGGATGCATAAAGACACAGCAGATGCTTCAGAACTTTCCGGAAGAGCAGATGCGGGCGGTATTGGAGAACTGCGAATTTTATATAGAGCCCGGATATCTGCATATTCGTTTACCCTATTGGGATTATGAACTTAAGGAGCCGGGATTCGTAATGAATGGAGAAGACCTGTGGAGAGGCTGGCTGACGATGAAGACGGATGATATAGAAGGGTTCTTGAAGGTGGAAAAATGGTAAAAAAGAAAAAAGTTTTGATATTATCATGTATTATAACTGCTTTTTTGATGGTTCTGGCAGTGGGTGTAGGTATATTTGTATATAAGAATAGAAATAACTCGAATATTGTGAATGTTTTTGATGAAATGATAGAAAATGGACATACGGCTATGGAAGATTCGGAGCATGTCACGGCAGGAGGATTTGATGCCATTCGTATGCTATGGACTGTAAAAGAGGGAACGCCGCTTAGGATAGGAATCATTTACAGCATGGAGTATAAGAAGCTGTACATCTATGGTGATGCCTGTATGCCGGAAGAGATACAGGATATGAGTTATCAGGAGTATTTTGAAGAATGTCTAAAGGAGTATGGAATCACATGGGAGGAAGTAGAGGACAGAAAGGAAGATTTCATCTGTAAAAATATACTTGGAACATGGTTCACGGAATATGAAAGCTGTTTTACCAAGGACAAGCTGGGAGAACTGGAAGTGCTTGATTTCCTGATGCCATACGAATACTGCGGCAAGGACAATAGCGAGTGGATGACAGTAACAGAGACTATAGAAGAAGGGTATAGAGGAGCTTTTAACGGAAAAGTGCAATATACCGTATGGGATGCAGTGACTGCTCAGTGCAGACAGACACAGAAGAGCCGGGATTATGGTTACCATGACATCATGGAACGGATAGAAGCAGATATAAATGGGTTCAATACGGTGAGTGAGGATATAAAAGTAGAATGGGACTGGAAAGGGATAGAGCTTGATGAAAATGAGTATACTTCTTTAGCGGATATTTTTGATTTGGGATGCTATGAATTTGTTGACTGGCTGCAGGCTGGAGGAGAAGTGGAAGGAAATCTGACTAAGTTGGCATATACGAGGGAAGAGGGTGAAGAAAAAACCCGGGAAATGCTGGAGCAGTGTTCGGAAAGTAAATTATTTCATAATCTGGAAGCAGCAGACTATTATATAGCGGGAAATGAACTGAATATACGACTGGTTTATTATGATTATGAAGCAGAAGATCCTGACTGGATGGAAAACGGAAATGGTGAGTTATGGCAGGGTTGGATAACGGTAAAAATAAGTTCCATCCGGAAGTTTATGCGTGGTGATTTTTACATATTTGACAAGAAAGAAATTGAACAGGGAGAAAGTGAAAAGAAAGAAATTGAACAGCAGTACTATTTTTCAGTTGGACCCGGGCAGGTAAAAGAAAACCTCATGGGATACACTTTGATGCGGACAACAGAGGGAGTATATTATGTCGAAGATTCAGATCGATGCAGCGTGAACGGCTGGGGAAGATGAAGAATCCGATGTGCGGATACTGTTATAGAAAATCCTGACATAGATATGTTTCTTTCTCTCGATTGCAGCTCACATGGCGGAGACATGCGAGGCGGCGCATATACGGTCATATTGTACGAGACCGTGCTTGGAAAAGATATAGCTCCGAAAGAAATTGCCCGGATTGATATTTGTGGATCAGATGAAGAAAAGGAGTATTTTTTCCTTGAAGAAAAGGTATATGAAGCAGGCAGGTTAAGGGATATGCTTGAGGATTATATGAGTGGTTATGAAAAGATAGAAATAGATTATATTGCATTGGAAAAAACTTTTCCGAGGGATATGGTAGGACTAAGCGATGAAGAGCAGGCACAGCAATTAGAGGAATTATATGAGTCTATGAGAAAAATAGGGGAGAATGCTACGGATGATTGAGAGGAAAATATTGACGAATAATTATGATATAATTATAGAAACAATTTAGAATTATTTCAGCGAGAAAAGCAACTAAAAATGAAACAAAGACATATGTCAGATATGCGGGAGGTGGCTATGATGAGAGAGGAATATAATATTGAAGATTTGAATCCAAGAAAAAATCCATATGCTAAAAGACTGAAAAAGCAGATTACAATAAACATTGATAATGATACTGTTGATTTTTTCAAGGAACAAAGTGAGGAATCAGGCATTCCATATCAGACATTGATAAATTTATACCTATCGGATTGTGCAAGGAATAAAAAGCAGCTGCAGATATCTTGGGAATAGATAGGAAAACAATTTGAAGATTACTAGCTATGAAAAACAGCGAAATAACTGATTATCAGATATCTCCCTGTTTTTTTGTACGCGGTGTCCCTTGGAGTTCATTTTATTGTTTCTGTTGACACATTTAAAGTGCAATAGATTTGTAACAGATATGATGCAAAAATGATACAATGCTATTGTAAAATGAAAAAATAGAAGAATGAAAAAAAAGAATTATCTTAACACAACGGAAATGAAGAAATGAATATGAAAAAAAGTCTAATAAATTTATGTTTAGTATTTGTTTTTATTGGAGCAATATATATTTTTGTGAATAGATATGAGTACGCCGATTCACTGAAACCTAGAGCTTATTTACAGACAGCATTGGGGATAGATATAACTTTACCCCTGAAAGAAAATAATACTGTAGAGATGAAAACAAGTGAGCTAAAAGAAAACAATGAGTTGCAACAATACTATGGAACTTATGAAATTATAGAATTTTGGCCTACAATCTATTTCCTTAGAGGACTCGAATATGATTGTATACGGGAGCAGGAAGCGGACTTGATGCTTGGTCATATTGTTGAGATTAAAGAAAATTCATTAGTAACATACGAATGTTTTCGCTGGAAAGGAGTGTACGATGGACAGCCAACACGGAGGGAAAACTATCGGATAGAAAAGGTCTCTATTGAAAATCCCCCGTATGAGTGGGAGGCTATGGATTCCGATTCGATGAGTATGGAAGAGGTAATCGGTAAGTCTAGCTATAGTTTTCCATGTGTAGATGGGTTTGAAGACTACAGAGAAAAGATATGCGGGCGGATTACAGTTAATGTGGATACGTATTATTGGCAAGAGTACTATGTAATGGATGATGGAATTATAATGTATTCCGTGGTAACAGGACAATATTTCTATCTAAAGAAACTGGACAAGGAGCCTGATAAAGTACTGACTGCAGAAGAGTTATCAGAAGAAGAAAAAGAAAAAATAATGCAGGATGTTTATGGAAATTATACCATAACAGAATTTATGCCAACAAAGTTTTATCCGGCGTTAGATTCAGGAGGAGATGTCCTTTTACCGCAAGGAGAAGCGGATATGATGATTGGCAGGGAGATTGCTGTTAATGAGCAATTATTTACAACCTATGATAATGGACGGTTACCTAATTCTGAGAGTACGAACCGATTGATGGATGAATATTTATTGGAGAAAATAGAGATTACGACGCCGGATTATCAGATAGAAAGAAAACTCAGGGATGATATTTTTGGACTGCGTGATGATATGATGCCGGAAGAAATGCAGCAGGAAGAATATGTTGAAATAAATGTATGCCCCGGATATGGAGAATCTATATTTGATTCGCTTATACCTCAGATGTATCTGCTGAATGATGGCAGGATTTTGTTGTATGCTATGGGGGAATATTTTCTGCTGGAAAAAAACGGAGATATATAAAATTGAAATTCGTTTGTTTGGAAAGGATAAAAGCAATGAAGAAGGTTATGCAAATTGTACTTGTCTTGATGGTGCTGATATGTATTTATGGCTATGCCAAGTCAGAAACAACAATCTCGCTTGCACAGGAACCAAATAAATATGAGAGTAATAAATTAGATACCTGGATGGGGCGATACGGTTTTACCGATACATTTGAGCATAACAGTGGAGAAATAAATTATTTTGTGGATTATGAAATTATCATTTATAAAGATGACGGAAAATATTATGCAGAACTGGAAGGTAATGGCTGGTTTTTGCAAACACGTTCATTAGCATATGTAGAAGGAGATGAAAATTCTATTGATATTATTTTTAAGAGCAGTTTGCCGGGCGACAGCTTGTATGGAATAGTAGAACGTTATGAAGAGGACGAATTAATGCTTACGCTTTCTTATGACGATTCGGAACTGATTTCCTCATGGCATGTGCTTAGAAAAGAACATCCTATTTTTACTGAAAGTGAGGAAGAGATAAAAGATATCTATTTTGAAAAGCTAGATGAAAGCATTACGCTACCTTCAGCATTGCCGTCTTATAGAAAAATGGAAATAAATAGTGAAGATTTAGATACATGGCTGGGAGCATACTCTTATTCTGAATTATATAAGTTCGATGACGAAAACGTAGATGTTAATTTTGAACTTATTATATATAAGGTTGATGGCAACTATTATGCTGAGTTTAAAAATAACGGATATTCACTTAGGGCACAGGATTACTCAGTTCTTCTTCAATCAAGGTCGCTGGCTTATATAAAAGGAAATGAAGAGTCTATTGATATTTATTTTAAGAAAACTTTGCCGGGAGATAGTTTATGTGGGATATCGGAGAGATATAAAAGTAATGAATTATTGCTCACGCTTACATACAGTGACTCCGGATTGCAATCTACGTGGCATGCGCTTCAGGAGGAGAAGCCTGTTTTAGGTGAAAGCGATGAAAAGATGGAAGGAAATTACTTTAAAGAGATGTACAACAGAACAGCTAAGTAGAAAAATACGGAAAAAGAAGCAAAAGTAATTGACAAATGATATTATAACGTTTAATATAAAAACATCAGAAAAATTCTAAAAGTTGTGCATTCCGCACATTCAGACAGTTTCTGTCAGATTTTTCTAAACTATTAATAAAATATGGCAGGAACTGAAAGAAATGTGCAGAGGTATGCTGAAAATGCAATCGGCTGTTTTCACTTCCTGTCGCATAGGAGGAGAAAACATGCAAAATGAAGAACAAAGCAGTAGGGTAACGCGCGAGGTAAAGGACAGACTGTTCCGTTTTCTGTTCGAGAATGATAAAGAAAATCTGTTGCAGCTTTATAATGCGCTTAATGGAACGGATTATCATGATGTAAATGCATTACAGGTTGTTACAATTAAGAATGCCGTCTATATAACGATGAAGAATGATTTGGCATTTGTGCTAATGGGGACACTGAATATGTATGAGCATCAGAGTACATACAGCTCGAATATGCCGGCTCGTTTTCTAATCTATCTGGCGGAAGAATATCAGAAGATTATAAGCAATGCNGAAAGCANCNTTTATGGAANAAAGCAGATATCNCNGCCGACACCTCGGTGTNTAGTATTTTATAANGGCGAAAANGAGATGCCTGAAGAAAAGGTATTAAGTTTGTCGGATGCGTTTGAGAATAAGGATAAGGAAGCGGATGTTGAGCTGAAAGTGAGAATGCTTAATATCAATCGGGGGNATAATGAGAAACTGATGGAGAACTGCAAAACCCTGAAAGAGTATGCAACCTTTGTNGAGATTTCAAGACAGTATATTTCNGACANNGAANATAGAAATGAAGCNCTGGTNANNGCNATTNATTATTGCATANANCATNATATTNTATCTGNATTCCTTAGAAAAAACCGGTCGGAGGTATTGGGTATGTTGTTGGAAGAATTTGATGCTGAGAAGTATGAGAAGACCATAAGGGAAGAAGGTATACAGCGAGCAAATAAGCTTACGCTGATATTAATANCACAGAATCGTTTGGAGGATTTGACGCGGGCNGCTGAGGATGNAGAGTTTCAGAATGAATTGTTTAAAGAATTCGGGATATANATTTTTTATACTCAGAAGCCTTGGGAATAGATATGAAAANAGTTTGAAGATTACTAACTATGAAAAACAGGGAAATAACTGATTATCAGTTATCTCCCTGTTTTTTATATGCTTTTCTTTTGGAGTCCTTTTATTGATACTTTTTATAAATTCAAAATGCAACAAATTTGTAACAGTTATGATGCAAAAATGATGCAAGGCTGTTTTAGAATGTAAAATGTGAAAAGTATTTTGTATTACAATAACTATTTGCATGAAAAGGAAAAGAGGAGGTTCTTTCTTTTGAAAAGNGTTATTAGCATTGCTTTAATCTTATGTTCATTAAAATGTATAAGCATTTATGCGCAAACAATAGGAATATATTCTACTGCCCAGATAATTCATGAGGCAGAACCGGATGAAAAAACAATTCCATACAATGTCCCGTTAGAAGAAATTGCAGAAAGAATAGAATATATCTACGCATATGAAAATATGGTCTGCCATAATTCAGAATCGGAAGAACAGTTTGTGTATGGGGAGTTAGGAAAACTGCCAACAGAAAAAGATATTATCATATCCGTATATGTGGCAAATCAGAATAAAATTCTATTTCTTCCGGAGGATAAAGCGAATACAGAAATTATATTGAATGATGCAACATGTAATATGAATTATTCGGAAAAGAATAAAGGATATTGTTTCTATGCACTGATAGACTGGCTTTCGTCTGAAGATGGCGTCCCGGTAAATGGTATTGAGGATGGCTATGATAGTAGAATTGTCGCGGTTACGGTAGGTGAAAAAGAGGAAACGAATGCCGTAAAGAATAATTATTCTTATTTGCAGGTTAATTTGGATGATTTGGTAAAACTTGGGGAAGTGGCTGTAAACTTTGAATCGGGGGGAACCCTTGAATTGCCAGAAATAACTGTAGATGAGAATGAATATGTGGATGCTATGTTAAAAAATGTTGAGAAGATTTTAAGAGAAAGACAAGCATATGGGACATATTACATTTATCCTGAAACCTATGGGCGTATATATAATAAAAAAGGTACAACTACACTTTGTAAAATTACTGCGGCGCTTATCGGGGAAGGAAGAGAAGAATATATAAAATGTGACATAGTAGACAATGGTGGAATAAGTGATGATGTCTGGTTTGTAGACTTTCCGGGTGTTGTAGATTCCTCTACTTATTTTATCAATAAAAGATATATGGATACGCAGACAGATGGTTTTATATCCGGAATTATGGACCTGCAGCGAGGAGTTATTCAGATTGAGGTTTCAGAAGAAACAGCAGAGATNANNGAAGATGAATACATNGAAGANANAAAAAATGTTGATANNCCTAATTATAATCCTGACATAGACTTCCGGACAATGAGTGCAGAAGAAGCGGAGGGCTGGATTAACTATGTGTACAGCTATGGAGAATATTTCAGCATGAATGAACTGGGATATCAGGCAGGAGAGCTGAGAGGGTATTGTGATGAAGATATTATTATGTATACATGGGAAAATACCGGCGATACNATTTATTTNATTCCGGCNTCAATGACAAATACTACGATAACAAGTGACAGCGGAGAAAAATACCGGGTATATGTAAATAAAGATGGTTATATGGANTTCTATTATTTGGAAAANANCAGGTATGCAGATGATAGGCAATTAAGAACATCACTTTTTATGAAAAGTACCATAGGTACGGAATATNTAAATNGTTTTATTNCNATCGGAGAAGGAAAATTGCAGTTGCNGGNATNTGAATTATTGGATGTNCCAAAAGTGATAGAAGATGAGTATGTTCTTGCATTGGAGAAATATATTGCTAATATGTTGAAACAGGAGGGAAANAGNGGTCGATACGAAATATATGTTGGAGAGTATGAGGCATTAGCTAATAGTAAAGTTTGTCTGTCTGCCGCTTGTTTAGGTGAANAAGAGGACTATTATTTTCGTTATATGNTTGTAAANAATNNTGANGAGANCTATTATTTCTGGCCGGTAGGTTTNGNCTTAGACGGCAGTCTGGAAGAATGTGCAGGGGACAGGCACTATATGAATAAAGTATGTATAGATAGAACTAAGCAGCTAGAGCGAAGTAAGTTTGTTTTGGATATTACACAGTCGCTGCCAGAAACAGTTTGGGAGGAAAAAATTACGTATGAAGAGCAGATTTATCTGGCAGCATTTGAAAGAATCAGTCCGGCTTTTCAAACTCTATCTGATTTATATGGAGGATATGCAGATTATCAGTTGGTTGTAAAGGACGAGAACGGGAATGTTGTATCGAGCCAGATTCTTACTAATTATCCGATTACGCTTGAGGAAGTATATTGGTTTAAAGATATTTCCGGGGATGATTTTCCTGACGTAATATTGTGTTCTTCTTACGTGGAAGGAAATGGTAATCGTTTTACAGATTTAATTTTTTTAATTTGGAATAATGAAAAATTAATATATGAATCAAAGCCGTTGCCATGGGATAAATCTTTAGACGGTCCTGTATGGAATGAAGAGTTATCATCCATTATACTTGTTTATATAGATGATGAAGTCAATATGGAAATGTTTACATATAGAGATGGGGAATGGAGACTTAGTGGCAAATGTGCAGTAGAAAGTGAAACAGAAAAAGAGAATGGTAATATAGAGTTTGTGTGCGGTGAGTATTTTTATACAGATGATCAGACTATAAAGAATGAAATCAAGGTTACTGTGCCGGAACAAAACTTGCCGTGGCATGATGCTAACAGTATTTGGGGCGGTACACATAATGTTCAGAATGAATGGCTGTTTCCTAGCTATGGGAAATGGAATACGATAGATAAAGAATTGGAAGGCGGACGAACTGTATGGAAGTATACGCGGGCAGATGCTGGAAATATGGAGGAAGAGACTGCTAGATATAATGAAAGTCAAGACAGTGTTTCACTCCTAAAATTAGAGGAAATGCTTGAAAATAATCTTTTCGAGAATGTTACTTTTCAGAATTCAGAGAAAGCAATCGTATTTTATGAAACGAATGTACATACTCCTTTTGAGGGATATCAGATTCCGATTTATCGGGAAACCTCAGAAAAGGATATTCTTTTTGAAGGTACAAAAAAAAAAAAAAAAGATACAGGAGATATTTATATACGTGGGGAGAAAGAATGGGTACTGCTAAAGGAAGGAATATTGAAAGGTTTGAACTTACCGGATGAACCGGAAGATTTTTTTATGCATGAATATGATGGAGATAATGAAGTCGTAGTTGAATTGTTGGATAAGGTTTTTGATTTCCTGAAAACGGAGGAGGAATATGCGAATTTTAAAATTAAATATGATGGTGCCTATTCTTTTTTGGGAAGAAAGTATCACAATGTTGCTTTAATAGAGGATATAAACGATGATATGATACATACATTACAACGCTACAGCATTGACATGGAAACCGGGGATTTATACCAGAAGTCAGATCCCGAAGAGCGAAGAGAATTGTATTATATGGGAAATTTGGGAATAGAGCGGGAGGCAGCGGAAGCCGGCACAGAGGGAAAAGTTGACGGCTGTGAAGCGCAGACTAAGAAAGGCATCTACAGCGATAATTCTATCTATGATAAGGATTTTTATGATTCTTATAGAACCGGAAAATTTATGTGGATTAGGTTCCAGGAGGAAAATCTTCAGGAAGATTTGGAAGATTATTTTGATGTAAGCGATTGCGCAGAAGGACTGGAGATTCTTGCCGATATGTTTCTGGATAAGCGAACGATTGAAATGGGTGAAGAAGAACTTAAGGAATTATTTTACCGTCATGGTTATTATCTGTATCTGCATCATAAGGAGATAGATGAGCTTCATATTCGTATAGTGGAAGTGCAGGAAATCGATGGACTATCCTTATACCCTATACGCATAGCGATTCAGACATGGGATGAAGAAAATATCTATTTGGAAGATATTACTGCGCCCATTCCGAGGAAAATAAGGGATTTTTTGATAACAGAAGATGATGATGAACTGAGGATGATTATACATTCATCAGGGGTTTCTGTTGATTATGTGGCGGAAGAGGAATTGAGCTTTTGGGAATTTAGCGATAATGGGCATTGGGATTTGACACCGATGGATTTGGAAATCGATACGAGCCATGCCCATATTACAGGAGATGGATATCCGGATTTGGATAGGGACGAGTTATTTCCGACAGTATATTATCAAGATGGAATAGCATTCGGTTCGAGCAGGCAGAATGATATGAATGCTTGTGGAGAAACGACACTTAGATTAGGAAAACTGGAAGAAATTAAAAAAAATAAAAGTTTTCGATTGATTGGTATATATGAAAATTTAGGAAGAACTTATACATGGACATATGGTGACTGTTATATTCAATTTACTGTTCAATCTTATAAGATTCAAGAAACGAATGGTAGTGAGGAATGAGGGTTAAAAAATGAGAAAATGCAGAAAACTTATTCTGGCGGCGGTCGTTGTATATCTGCTGCTTGGCGTAAACAGTATGATATGTGATGCCAGATATATTATTCCAAGCAAAGAGCAGCAGCTTACCTATGAGATTAATGAAAACGGAGAGGCAGTAATAACAGGAGGAGCGCCTTATGATGGCAAGCTTGTGATTCCGGAGACTATCGACGGATATCATGTCGTTGGCATTGCCGACCGAGCATTTGCTTACAGACAAGATATACACTATTTAACGATTAATGCAGGAGTACGGTATATCGGGGCATATGCTTTTGCGGGGTGCAGAAAGATGAATACGCCGAGTCTGAGCGAGGGGCTTCAGGCAATCGGGGAAGGCGCTTTCCGGGATACCCTGATCAGAGGGGACTGGGAAATTAGGATGGGATATAAAAGTAAGGGATTTTTACCGGACAGCCTTATGTCAATTGATAAGGAGGCGTTTGCTTGTTGTAGCAGATTGGGGGATTTAGAGTTGCCGCCGCATGCGGACATTGCATCAGATGCTTTTGAGGACACGCCATGGCAGGAGGCGAGGGATGAAGTGTTTCAAATCCGAGGGAGTTGTCTGGAATATATAAACAACAATACGGATCCTGTACTAATCATCCCCTATGGGGTGACAGAACTGGCGCAAGGGGATTGGATGAGCGGACGACCTATTATGGATGAGATTTCCCGGGAAACAGTGTATGAAGAAATTATTTTTCCGGACACGATAGTGAAACTGGGAGACAGTTGTTTGGGAAGTATCACTATAAAACGGATAGAAATGCCTGACAGTATAAAGAATATTCAATATTCTGCTTTTAGGTATGGAATAGTTTTCGAGATTGTATTGTCAGAAAAGACAGAGGTTATTGGTCAGAAAGCATTTTTGGCATTGACGGATTTGAGACAATTTATATTCCGAAATCCGTGAGGGTAATAGAAGAAGATGCCTTTGCGGAATGTGGGGATCTGTGCCAAATTACCATACCGAATACGGTGGAGACTCTCGGAGAGAATATGTTTTACGAATGCAAGAGTTTGACGGAAGTCATCTATGAAGAGGGTATTCGAGAGATAGCCTGTGGTTATAAGGATACGGCTATAAGACGCCTACAGTTTCCGGAAAGTACTGTTAGTATTAGTGCAGGATTCAGTAGTGGAGGGTTTTGGTGTACGCCCAATCTGGAGCGGGTCTATATTCCGGCAGGAGCAACAGATTTGGCTGATAGCCTTTTTTCCGTAAGAGCCCAATTTCTGAATGACGACCTCACTGTATACGGACAGAAGGGAAGCCGGGCGGAGGAATTGGCAATTCAAAGCGGATATAAATTCGTCGAGGTAGAGAGCGGAGATGAGATGCCATGAGGAAGATATGGACGGAACAGATAAAGAAAAGGTTAAGGAATGTAGGTATTTTGGCGGCACTGTGTGTCGTCATAGGCATTGCTGCGTTTATAGAAAAGAATAAGGAAAAGATGGCAGCTGAATCTTTTATAGCTGATGCAGAGGCGGAAGATACGGAGGCAGCAAACTCTGATACAAATAAACAGTGCGGCGGCTATTGTTATAAGATTTTGTCGGATGATACTGTGGAGATTACGGCATATCAGGGCTGTGAAACAACACTCTTTATACCGACTTATATAGAAGATAAGCCAGTGGGAGTCATCGGAGAGCAGGCTTTCAAGAATAATAAGACTGTGGAGCGCATTTATCTCCCGCAGGGAGTAGTGGAAATCGGAGAAGAAGCGTTTGCGGGATGTGAAGCGCTACAGGATATCTACATAACTGAGGATGTGGAGCGGATAGGAAAAAGAGCCTTAGCGGACTGTCCGCTGTTGGAGGAGATTGTATTTCCGAAATCGTTAAGCATGATAGAGAACATGATGTGTCAGGGTGACACAGAATTGAAACAGATTACGATACAGCCTGAGGTGTCAGAAATTGCGGAGGATGCGTTTACAGGGTGTGAGAGTCTGCGGCTGGTATATGGAGAGAGTGAATTTGCCCAGAACTATGCGGAGGCGAATGATTTCGTATATGTCGATATGGAGCGAGTTAGGGAAGAAGGAAATTTAGTATGGTAGGACAAGGCTATGGTATATTTGATAAAAGGATATCTTTGCTTTATAAGATTGGTCAAATCATTGCAATAATTTTATTCTGCTTTTTAATAACAGCGTGCGGGAAAGTGGAGGAGACAGATAGCGAAGTCGAAATGAGATTGTTTTAGATATTGCGCAATAAAGGAAATGGACTTACTTATTACATGCATAGTAATCAAATAAACAGGGTGTAAAGCCTATTTAAGGCTTTACACCTTTTTAATTAATACAAAAATTTGGATTTTACTCTTTTTATGAAAAAACAGTTTGATGTAACAGTTATGATACAACTATGATGCAAAAATGATGCAAGCACGTTTTAGAATATAAATTATGGAAGAACAAATGAGGCCTACAGCTTTTTTGCGAAATTTTGATAGGGAGGTATAAAAATCTTCATGAAAAAGGAAATTATTGTAGGTTTTACTGGAATGCTTTTGCTTGTTTTTTTTATAGGATATATAATGATTCATTCAGAAAAGGCAGATAATTTTTTGCTACCAAAATTAGTAGGAATGCTTGAAAATAATTTTTTTGAGAATGTTGCTTTTCAGAATTTAGAGCAAACAATTCTACAGAGGGAATCTGTATTATATCAAAAATACAGGGATAAGCTATGGGAAATTGACAAGAACCGTGAAGAATACACCATTTTGGGGGAAGACGGATGGGAAAACGCAAAAGACTGTTATCGGGCGGTTCTCTCGGAAACCTTGTTCGGAATGAGTGATCATATCAATAATGACGGTAGACACCCGAATAACAGGATGAGGGGAATCCTTGCTGCGGAAGAGGTGAGGTATGGATTCGGAGTGCGGATTGCAGTTTCCGAGGTGGATGAAATTTGGGAGTATGGCTATTATGAATACAGGTATGCCGATATGAAGTACATCACCTGCAGGAAAACAGGGGCAAAAGAAGGTGATGTGCCGGAATATCAGTTATGTGAGGAAATATTAAGCCATTGGGCGACTTCCGGCAGCGACGAGCATGAGGCAGAATGGGCAAAGTGGCTGGAAGAATACGAACAGGTGACAGACGGGGAAGTAATGGAATATTGTGTGGTCGATAACCATGTATACCGAATAGACAGGGAAAAGAAGCAGTTTCATGACGTGACCGGACAGANGGAGTCTTATATGGTGCAGTGGCTGCANTGGGAAAAGGAAAAAGCCTATTACGGCATGAAGATAACGGATGAGTCAGTTGAAAAGGTAAAAGAACTCATACCGGACGGATACCGCTTAAAATGGGAAAAGGACATAGCAGTCTGTGACCTGAACCACGACGGGGAAGATGATTATGTGGTGAGCATCTATGCCCCGGAGTATATGACGGAGGAGGAGTTTTATTATGCGCTGGAGGATTTGTGGCTCTTTCTTTCTGATGGAGGAGGCGGGTATGTAAAGAAACAGTTGGTAGAGGATGATTTAAAATGTTATCAGNTGCAATTTGTGGGGGATGGCGTTCTCATGTGTGAGAACACGGCTGGGATGGGCTGGTATGGAAGGCCTTTGCGGAGAGATTATTTTCTTTATGATGATGCAACGGAAAATTTTTATCTTGACAAGGTCTGCCAGTGTGAATTGTTTAGCGGAATATTGATAGAAGACAGGACATCGCTGGAAAGCCTTAGGATAGATACCTATTGGGGCAGAGGGGATGAGGATATCAGCAGAGGGGAGAAACCAATTTCTTCTTATTATGTCTATCCTGAGGACGGAAGAAAAGTTGAATTTGACAGCGGTGTCATTTATAGAAATGCGGATAAGGAAATGGAGAAAACGGTCAATGATAAAGTATTCGAGATGGAGCTTGCAGCAGCGGAGAGCCTGTTGCGGGAGTTTGATGAGGATATCAGAATAAAACTCTATTTAAATTACCTGAATCCACATATTTATGGCGGTTGCATAGAGGGAACAGTGTGGAAAGAAGAAGGCTCTGTAGATTATTACGTGCCTGTCATAATTGATTTGGAAAGCGGAGAGTTCTTAGACATAACCGATTTGATTTCAAAAGAGGAGCTTATATGGATATGCCAAAAAGGAATGAAAGACAGATACCGCAATGAGCGCTCCGAAGAAGAACTGGAGAGAGGAATCAGCCTGATTGAAGATAAGTATGAGGATACCTCTCGCGTGACATCATCGGGAGAGCTGATACTGACGACAGAGGAATCATGGATTTATCTGGAGATAACAAGCTGGGGTGTACAGATAACAGGAAAAGATGATGCAGGCGGGATTAGATTTTGGCTGGATAAGGAGTATTTTATTGACACGCCGCTCTGGCATTATATGGAGCCAGGTTTTTATCCGTAATTGGATAGATGATACCAGAATAAGTAAGATGGCAGTTTGGTATGGCAACATGGCGGATGTGATTGTATAATAAATATGAAAAGGCAGGCGAGCAGGATGAAGAGAGATAAATTCGTTAAAATAATGATTGTAGTATTGTGTATCGGATTATTGATACTAAAACCTAATATTATGGATAAAATTGGTAAACAGAAAATATATGGATTAATTGAAGTGCCTGCAATTCATGGATGCAATGATACATGGGAATGGATGAGTGAATTGGAAACGTTTGGCGCCCTTACAGTGTATTACAAAGAATGGTATCTGAGGGATGATGTATTATTTATATTCTTGCTTTTTTTCGATGATAGCAATAATTTCAGTATATCTACCGCAGTAAATTTATCCGAATCGGANAAGGTAATAATGTATCTGGGTGCGGAATATGATTACAAAGAAAAGAAACTGACATATAATCCAGTGTATATCGTGCAGGGAGAANCGGATAATAAAGAGNAATATGCAGATGAAAAAAGTATTGATGAATGCTTGAATAAATACGGCTTAACAAGACANGACGTGAAGGAATATCAGGAATATGCGATTTATGATGTTGTTGTAAGAACGTGGACAAATGCACATATAACGCAATGGTACTGGTTTGAGAGCTTGAAGTTGAAAATGTGCAGGGTGGAGGACAATACGTTTCATTNTGAAGATTGAAGAAANGATATAAACTANATNATTATTNATAGCTATTTAGATTCAGCAAATCCGAATAGCTATTTTTGCTTTTTGAAGAAAAATTCATTTAATTTAATAGATATGATGCAAAAATGATGCAAGCACGATTTAAAATATAAATTATGGAAGAACAAATGAGGCCTACAGCTTTTGTGAAATATTGATAGGGAGGTTTAAAACCGTCATGAAAAAAGGAATTATTNTAGGTTTTACCGGAATGCTTTTGCTCGTTTTTTTTATAGGATATATAATGATTCATTCAGAAAAGGCAGATAATGTTTTACTGCCAAAATTAGAGGGAATGCTTGAAAATAATTTTTTTGAGAATGTCGGACGTATTGAATATATTAATTTAATAAATGCAGAGATAGTTGATTCCGTAGATATATATGACACCCTGAACAGTAACATCTTCGGAAAGGACATGCTTTCATGGTTCAGCAATGAAACAAAACAGGAAATNGAGGACTATGCCGANTCGGTNAAAGGNGATTTNATAGANGTNTGGNAANAAGACAGTATAGTTCCGAAGGGATTGGTAATCGAGTTAGAGAANATGATTTANCAGTCGCTTGACANCAGCGTGAATANATATAACTGGGAGGAAATACAGCAAAGCATTTATTTTGAAACCATGAAAAATCTTGGTGAGGAGAAGTATCACCCGGATATGGAAGAGATGAAAAGGCTGTTCCCAGAGTTGAATGATGCTGATTTGAATCTTGATTCTGTTTATGATGCATACCNGAAAGTATACGGGGAATATTGTTTTGATTTGTTTCATATACCTACGCCTGATAGTGACAATTATGTTTTTGCAACAAGTTTGGGAGGAACGGCAGGTATTTGCGAGATTTACNTGACGAAACNGGTAAATGGAGAGTTTGAGACAATAAGTTATTTTGAAACNCAGAATGCCGGATATGGTAGTGTAATTCAATATGAGGGTGAATTTTATTACATTTTCCTGCAGAATAATTATAACCTAAAAATTTATGACGGGGTTCGTATCTACAAGTTGGGAGAGAATATGGCATATGAAAATCTCCAGATAAAGTATCTTCCCTATGATTTTGTCTGGAAGAACCTATATAATACGTCCGAAGGTAAGAAATGGGATAGCTATGTCAAGAGCATACAGGAAGAAATAACATCGGATGAATATCTGGACAATGGAACGGATGGAAGCGGGTGGAAAGTGTATTTTGGAGATGAAGAGGAAGTAGAAGAAGAGTTTATCGTGCCTGAAAATGAAAAGAGATATTCCGTCAACGAGTATTATAAAATAGATTTTACGAATACAGGTATTCCCATATATATGAGAAAGTCGAGTTTCGAACCATCCAACACGGATTCGGTATGGCATTTACAAAGTCGTTTCTATATACGGAATCAACAGGATGACTCTATTGTGACGTTGCAGAACATGGAGCTTAATTCTGCCATACCTAATAGTAAGAATCCGGTATTAGTGCAGATGTGGTTTAAGGAAATGGAAGGGAAAGTTTATACATTCTGTCTGTACCATGTGTCGGATTACAATTATATGCTGAATGTGGTCAGATTAGAAGGAAATGAAGTAAACCGTATACGGACGGATATTTTGTCGCCGCAAAGACATTTTGTTTTAACAGAGGGAGAAAGATTTTTTTATTAGTTATGAAGAATGGTGATGTGGATAAAGAGTTGGATGAAAAGGTACACAAAAGAGAGGCATTTTTCATTTGGGAGGAATTTATCATGAAAAATCAATTTATAAAAGTATATAAATGTATATTACCAGTAGTTATTATAGGTATTTCTGTTATCATTTGCACCGCCTGCGGCAAAGAAGAACAGAAGATGAGGGTATCAGTTTTGGTAGGCGAATACTTAAATGAAAGTTGGAATAATGGAATGCAGGTTCTCAATGTCAGACTTGCAGAGGGATGGGCGACATTCAAGGAATCGACGGATAATTTGTCAGAGGATAATAGCGAAGTAGTAAATGCGAACGAGGAAAGTACGGAAGATAATACAACAGCATCGCAAATGGATGAAGAAGGTAAAAAAGATGAGTGGGATGTTGACTTTGAAGTTATAAGAGATGGATATATATATTACGAACAACGGAATGAAATAGATATTTATTATCCGCAGCTTATTGGCTTTGATGATTCTGCGAAAGAAGAGAGGATTAACGCGTTGATTGCAGAAGATGTAAAGAAAATAATAGGAGATAAAAACAAGGAAGGTGATAATACTCTATATTGTATAAGTTTGGACTATGAAATAAAATTTTTGAATGAACGTATAATCAGTATTCTCTATAAGGGGATGTATGGATATATCATGCCGGGACATGGACTGAATGCGAAAGTGAAAACTACTACGATAGATATAGAGGAAGAAAAAGTAATTACTTTAAAAGACGTGGTTACCGATTTTACAGAACTGAGTGATATGTTAATGGCAGATGAATTTGAACACGTTACAATGTGGGAAGGGTCAACAGGAGGGTATAAAATCAGTTGGATATTTAAATCCGGAGAAGTATTGGAAGAAAACCTGAGGGAGACATATCAGCAATGGTATACGGATGG
>JAAUZS010000063.1:51420-53749 GCA_014804495.1 Lachnospiraceae bacterium | reverse complement strand
TGATAATGGTACTTTGCGGAATTCTACTATGCATTATTGCTCTTCCGATAGGTGGAACGGATTCCGGCTCAGGTTTTTTTGGAAAGACGTCCAATAAATCGGACAGTGGTTATGATATAGTGGAAAATAATAATCAGGATACATCAGAAAGAACCACAGGAACTTCCGCAGACTACGATTTATCTTATATATCTTATTGGGAAGAGAAGCTTAAACAGTCTTTATCATGTATTGACGGAGTGGGTGAGGTTGAAGTCCTGATAACCCTGAAAGAATCNGAAGAAAGAGTCCCTGAGAAGGATATACCCGAAGAAATAAAAGAGACTGTGGAGACGGATGCAGAGGGCGGAAACCGCACGATTATGGAAAAGAGTCTNAAAGAATCTACNATTTATACAGTTAATGAGGCAGGACAGAATGTGCCATATGTGAGCAAGGTCATACAACCTGTTGTAGAAGGNGTTGTTGTAATTGCGCAGGGGGGTGATTCCGACACTGTGAAACTTAATATTATTGAGACAATTAAGGTATTATTTGCTATTGATGTGAATAAGATAAGAGTAGTAAAGATGAAAACAAATATCAAATAAAGGGGAGAATGCTTTGAAGAATATGATTAAGAAGAATCAGGTAATGATTACTGCTCTGGCAATTATGATTGCAGTTGCAGGTTATCTGAATTTCGCAGGCACCAAGGTAACAGATGAAGAAATCATGACCGTNAACGGCGGGATAGCTACAGATGATTTAGGTAATATGTCATTGACAGACGATGAAATTGATTACAGCNCTTTATTTGACCTTTCAGAAGAAGACATCGAGCAGGCTTCNGGTGATATATTGAGTCTGGACAGCGATGTGGAAGTGAACAGTACGGATATATTGGATGAGAGNATGGCGGAGGCTCTTGAGGGAAATGAAGTGCCGGGAGAAGCAGTCTTTACAGCATCATCGGGGTTNTCTACTTTATACGGTGCAAAACTNCAGAAAGAACAGACAAGGGCGCAGACCAAGGAAACTCTTTTGGGACTCATAAACAATGAGAATATCAGNGAAGANCAGAAGCAGGAAGCTGTGAATAGTATGATTTCCATGACGGATATCGCGGAAAAAGAGACTGCGGCTGAGATTCTGTTAGAGGCTAAAGGNTTTACGGATTCTATTGTCAGCATTGACGGTGAAAGCGTAGATGTGGTAGTAAATATGGCGGATCTTACGGAAGCGCAGCGCGCTCAGATTGAGGATATCGTGACCCGCAAGACAGGAATAAGTGCAGACGCTATAGTTATCAGCACAGTAAATTCAATATCAAATTAGGTGCATGTTCCAAAGTTTTGTGGTATACTAAACGCAAGCTCGGCATATACAATGATTAATNGGAAGAGGGGCAAAAGATGAAGAGAATATTTCTTATTGTNTTAGATAGTTTTGGAATAGGNGAGATGGAAGATGCGGCGGAATATGGTGATAAAGGTACCAATACTATCCGTTCCGTATCTTCCAGCTCCTATTTTAATATGCCCAATATGGGTAAGATGGGGCTTTTTAATTTAGATGGAGTAGACTGTGGCGAAAAGACTTCAAATCCCACAGCAAGGATTGCNCGTATGAAGGAAGCGTCAAAGGGCAAAGATACTACTATAGGGCATTGGGAAATCGCGGGAATATATTCCCCCAAGCCGCTGCCCACTTATCCTGACGGATTTCCGAAGGAAGTTCTGGATGAATTCAGTAAGAAGACAGGAAGAGGGGTACTGTGTAATAAGCCATATTCGGGTACTGTGGTAATTCAGGAGTATGGAGATGCCCATATGGATACGGGAGANTTAATTGTGTATACTTCCGCTGACAGCGTATTCCAAATCGCAGCGCATGAAGATATAGTTCCATTNGAGCAGCTCTATGAATACTGTCGNATAGCCCGTGNTATTCTTAAAGGGGAACACGGTGTGGGAAGAGTAATTGCCCGGCCTTTTATTGGTCCGCATGGAGGACCTTATACCAGAACNCCNCANAGACATGATTTTTCGATTTTACCGCCGTCAGTTACGATGCTGGATCAGCTTTCAAAGAATGGNAAGGNTGTTATTTCGGTAGGTAAGATTAANGATATTTTTGCGGGAAAAGGAATTACCGAANCAGTGTATACAAGNGGTAATGAGGAAGGAATCGAGAGNACTCTGGAGTATCTTGATAAGGANTTTGANGGCTTATGCTTTGTNAATCTGGTGGATTATGANATGCTNTATGGNCATCGTAATGANATTGACGGNTATGCCAAGGCNCTTGCTTATTTTGATGCGAAGCTNNCNGANATNTGNNGGAAANT